>JBDRGO010000001.1:0-14931 GCA_043817715.1 Candidatus Iainarchaeum sp.
TGGTTAACTAAAGGAGAGGTAACAAATAGTTCATGTTTTCCTTCAGCTCTGAAATTAGGATTATATTTTCCAGGGTAAATTAAAAAATCAACTAATATGTTTTTTGTAGCTAAATCAGTTTTAGTCACAGTAACATAAAAACCCCAAAGTTCTTTACGCATAACAAATTAAATGAATTAACAAATTTAAAGCTTTTTCTTTTTAATTGAAAGATAAGTAGATTATATGATTTTTGCTTTTTTCACTTGCTCTTTTATTCTTCATTATGCTCTTAAATTAACAATTTCATTAGATTAAGAACAAAACTTACAAAAAACAAACAATTATATTTAACTTTAAACATATAAAGTATAAAAGTATATATTGAATTTACTACTTCTTAGGAACTATTTCTTCCAATTACGCAATTGATTTCCGGGGTTTCCTCAATAATAATTATTCTTTCGTTTTTCGGGACAAACAAAAAAATTGCATTCAGAAAACTGGTTTTTCCGCTTCCGGTATTTCCGCAGACAAGCAGGCTCAGGTCTGTTTTCATTGCAAATTCAAGAAAGGAAATTAATTCCGCAGAACATGTTTTTCCCTTGATTAAATCAATTGGAGTAAAAGGTTTCTGGGAAAATTTTCTTATTGTAATGCTTGCTCCTGAAAATGCAACAGGAGAAATGCATGCATTCAATCTGTTTCCGTTTTCAAGCACTGCATTAATCTGCGGTTTCTGGAATGAAACCTGCCTTCCTGTTTTTCTTGCTAATTTATTGATTAAATTAATTGCCTCCATTTCATTTGAATAAAATAAGTTTGTTTTCATCCAGCCAAAAATTCTGTGGAAAACATGCACTGGCTTTTCTTTTCCTGTCCCGATCAATGCAATTTCCTCCAAAGCATTGTCGTCCAATAAAAACTGCATTAACCCGTTCCTGAATGCATTCAGTTCAATCAATTCAATCAGGTATTCTTTCTGCTGTTTTGAAATTGACAGCAAATTTTCTTCCAGAAACCCATCCAAACAGTTTCTTGCCGGAAAATTTTTTTTCTCTGAATCGGTTTTTTTCCTGAATTCATTTAAAACCTGTTTTGCCAGCCATGCCTCTTCATTTGAAACCAAAGGAAAGTCAATTGCATACAATAATTCATTTTCGTGGTTAAAGCCGATTGAATGCCTTTCTTCTTTTTTCATGGTTTTAACAATATTGAATTCAATCAATCCAAATCCAAGAATATCTTCAGGGTTATCAAGGGTAATCGGCTCTTTTTTCTCCTTTTTTTCTTTTTTAGTTAAAACAGAAAACAAACAACCCCCCGCTCTCTTTTTGATTTTCTTTTTGCAAACTTTTTCTTTTCTAAAGAAAAAGTTTCGTCAATTAACTATAAAATAAGAATAAAACACATTTATTTAAATAAACTTCGTTAAATGACGACATTATTGCTGTAATTAAGCATTTAAATATGAATAAGTATGTATTAGTATGTAAAAGTATGTAGGTGTTTTTGATGTATGAAACAATTTGTGTTATAGGAGAAAGAGGGCAAATAACTATTCCTAAAACAATCAGGGAAATTAAAGGAATGAATCCCAAAGAGAAAGTAATTGTTAAAATTGAAAATGATAAAATTGTGGTGGAAAAGAAATTGTCAAAAAAAGAGAAAGAAGAATTAATGAAAGAGTATTATATAAAACATGCGAAAGAAAATGATGGACTGGCTAAAGAAATGGAATCAGTAAGCATGGAAGCAAGCAGGTTTTTGGATGATTATTAAAAGAAGCGATATTTTGTTAGTGGATTTTGAACCTGTTAAAGGCTCAGAGCAGGGAAAAACAAGGCCGGCTGTTGTAGTTCAAAATGATATTGGAAATATGTATTCTAACACAACAATAATTGTTCCAATAACTAGTAAAATTCCTTCAAAATATTATCCTACTGATGTTTTTGTTCCGGCAGAAAAATCAGGGTTAATGAAGGAAGGGATAATAAAATGCTCTCAAATAGCAACTATTTCGGTGAAGGACAGAGTAATAAAAAAAATCGGTTCATTAACTCCGGAAACAATGCATAAAGTAAATGAAGCGATTAAAACAAGTTTGGGGCTGGAGTGAATAAATTCATTATGCGAATTTGGAATTATTCTGCTTTAATTCAATCCTGAAATTTGTCCTGAATTTAAATCAAATCAGATTTGCTTTTGTATCTTTCAAAGCAGTTTTCTGAACAGAAATTCTGGTAATAATAAAAGTCCTTGTTTTTAGGGTCAAGTTCTTTTGCGCACTGGCGGCATCCTTTTTTTTGTAGAATAAGATTTATTTGTTCCTGCTCTTCCTTTGCTATATTGCTCTAAATTCATTTAATCACATAATTCTTTTTCATTGGATTGTTTAAAAAAACCTTCCCTTGCTATTATGTATACATTTGCTTTTTTAACTATCTTTTTCCTTTTTGTTTGCTTTCCTTATACCGCAATGTTTTTATTTCCCAAAGCCTCATTAGTATGGGCAGCATTTAATTGCTTGCTCGCAGATTCTCTGTTCGAAGACGAGGAAAGGCAACAGGAGGAAAAAAAGGGAAACCTTTTTTTTCTCTTCTATTTAATTTTTTTAAGTGATTTTATTGCTTAATTAAATTTTTCTGCTTTTTACCAATTCAATTCATCATTTAATTCAATTTCTTTTCCTTTTTCTTCAGGCAGTTCAATCAGGTATTTTGCCGGTTTTTTTGGGGCATAATAAAGGGTCCATGGCTTTAGGTTTCTTTTAATGTCCACGGCTTTTTTGTTTTCATCTAAATATATTGCATCAATCGGGAAAAATACGAATAGCATGTGAATTGCATTAATTAAAGTGCCTTGCTCCGCAAATTCAAATATTAATGCATAATCAAAGTTTTTTTTGGATTCAAGCATTAATCCTTTGAATTTTTTCCAATGCGAATCGGCAATCCTTGTTTTGTCTAATATTTTGCTTTTTTTTGTCTTGTTTTCAAGCAAAGCAGTTCACTGAATTTTTTGTTTTTTCTTATTTTTTATTTTCTTAATTTTTTCTGCAAATTTATTTTAAAAAATCAGTTTATCTTTTTAATTCGCTTAATTTCGGCAGCTTTATTTCTTCTAGGAAAACATGTTTTTGGCGGATTTCGATGGCGGTTTCTTTTTTTATTTCCGCATGCATTTGCCTGAATTTCTGTGTGTGTCCTGCCATTCTTTCAATTATTTTAACTGCATTCCTTATCTGTTTTTCATTCATTTCTTCCATGAAACCATGTAATTTATGGCTTTTTTCCTTTTAAAGGTATTCTTTAAAATACTTTTCTAGGATTTGATTATTGAACCATATATATTATAATTAATTTTAAATGAATTTTTAAAGTGGGCTTGAATTGAAATCAGTTAACCTTAATTCAGTGGCATTTATTCCTGACGGAAACAGGCGTTATGCTTTTGCCAGAAATGTTTCTTTGGCTGAAGCATATTTGATGGGAACCAAGAGAACTTGGGATGTATTTGACTGGATGAAAAAATATCCTGAAACAAAATTCATTACTTTTTATACTTTGTCTCAGGAAAATCTTTCAAGAAGCAGGGAAGAATTAGGGGTTTTATTTAAAATATTTGAAAAGGAATTAAATAAGGCAATTTCAAGAAGAAACCTTTTTGGCGAAGGGGTTAAAGTTAATTTTGTCGGAAAAAAGGATTTTTTTCCGCAGAAAATCCAGGTAAAAATGAATGAATTAAGCGAATTAACGCAGGACAACAAGGAAAGAATTATTTCTTTTGCAATCGGCTATAATGGGCAGGAAGAAATAATTAATGCTGCAAAATTATTAAGTGAAAAAGTCAAGTCAGGAGAGATTTTATCTGAAGAAATAACTCTTGATTTATTCAAAAAGCACCTGTATTATGGTTTTCCTGAACCTGATTTAATTGTTAGAACTTCCGGAACCCAAAGGCTTTCAGGCTTTTTAACTTATCAGTCAGCTTATAGTGAATTATTATTTTTAAAGAAATACTGGCCTGAAATCAATGAGCAGGACATTGATTCAATTGTAAATGATTTTGATTCAAGGGAAAGAAGGTTCGGGAAGTAAAAAACAAATAATTCGGGAAGCATAAAACAAATAAATCGCTTTTTAATTTTTGCTTCTAATCAATTAATAAGTGCTTTTGCATATAGCTCCGTAGTATAGCAGCCTTTTAACAAAAGGTTGGCGAAAAGGAATACTGCGGTGCTTGGGAGCCCCGTAGTATAGTGGTCAAGTATGCCTGGCTTTGGACCAGGTGACCGGAGTTCGAATCTCCGCGGGGCTATTTTTTTTTAATTTATTAAGCCCTGTTTTCACATAGGGCAAACAGTGCCTCGGTGCCAACGGACGAAACCGTTGGTTTGAATCTTTCGCGGGGCTAATTTTTCAATTTGTTACTTTATTTTTTGAACTTCTTTTTGTAAATCCTTTATTGAGTACTCTGATTTTATTCCGTTTTCAATTAAATATTTTCTCATTTCCCATATTGTAGTATTAGCTATTTTTGCTGCTTTGCTAATGCTTACTTTTCCTTTCATATATTCTTCCATTGCTTTTTTTTTAATATGTTCAAAGTATCCTTTTTCTAGTAATATTCTCATAGTTGTGCTACGGTCTAAAGATTCTTTTTTGCTTAAATTGTCTATTTTGCTTAAAAAATCATTTTCTAATCTTATTCCTATTGCTGTACTTTCACTCATTTTAAAACCTCCAAATACAAATAATCAATAATGCTTTGATTAAACCAACTGTCTTTTTTTAATTGTTCAATTGAATTTAATGCTTTTTCTTTAGTTATTTTTTTCTTTTTATATAATTCTAAAATAATTGAAGGGGTTCCTAATAAATTTAATTCAAGTATTGCTTCTTTTTTTCTTACATTGTTGTCATCGCATAAAAGAAACTCTGCTTTTGTTTCCCAGTAAAGTGCAATGGCCTCGGCTTCTCCTCCTTGAACATTGAAATCATTAATTCGTTCTATTAATTTTTTTTTCTTTACTTTTACTACTTTTATTTTTCCTTCTTTAATTATTTTTTCAATGATTAATGAATCTTCGTATTTTTTTTCTTTTCCTTTAATTACTACTTCTTCAAAAACTTTTTCAGGAATTATTATATTTTTAAACTGTTCGCTGGCTTTTTCCAGAACAGTTATTTTGGCGAGAAGAATCAAAACCATTGCATCGCTTATAACAATCATAATATCTGTTATATATTGTGCACATTGTTATATAAATGGTTTTTGGTTTTTAGTAAGTGCTAACGGTTTTTCTTGAGGTGTTGATATATTGATTATACTTGCCAAAACAACGTATTTTAAAAAATGTGAATTTTCAGAATTTTTTTTAATTCTTGAATAAACCCAGTTAAATTGCTAATCTAAGCAGGTTAAAAAAAATTCTGTTAGCACTTACGGTTTTTACTGTCTGTAAGCAAGCATTTGGTTTGAATCTTTCGCGGAGCTATTTAGTTTTTATTCAAACAATAACGGTATCTTTTTATTTGATTTAATTCATTGTTTTTTATGCATTTAATGAGAAATTTTTTATTATTGTTTTTTCTGTTTTTAGCAGTTTTTGTTGCTGTTGGTGCAGTTAATTTAAATGCATTTTATTGGACTGCTTTTAATGAGAGTTTTTGGCTGGCTGCGCTTGATGAAACAAATGCTTATGCAAGCCTTTCAGATGGATTGTCTTCTTTTTCTTCTTTGAAGGAAGCAGGGGTTTCAATTTCAGTTTCTGAAGATTGGATTAAACAGCAGTCTGAAAACATTATTCCTTCTTTTTTTAATTATTTGCGGGGTGAAACAAAATATTTTGATGCTGAAATTTCTTTAATGGAATTAAAGATTCAGTTTCTTGATTCATTTATAGAGAAGACAAAAAAAGAACAGTCTTTTGAAATTCCTGATTGTTTGCCTGGGCAGGAGTTCACGCTTTTGGATGATTTTGACTTGCTTTTATTGAAGGCAAAAGAATCATATCCTTATATTTCTGATTGTTTGTTTGAAGAAGAAATTTTTCTTGAAGAAACAGGTTTGCCTAATTGTTGGCCTGTTACAATTGAACAAAAAATCATTGCACAGGAATTAATGGGTTCTTTTGCTGAAGAAAATGAATTGGCTTTGGCGGTTCCGAACTGTTGGCCTGTTGATTCAGAACAGAAAAAGCAGGCATTGGTTTTAATCACTAGTCATTTTCAGGGAAGCAAATTTGATTTTCCTGATTCAATCAATGTTCAGGAACTTTTTGAATTGAGTTCTTCTGATTCTCATTCCAATGAAATGCACTTATTTGAAGGGATTAAGGAATTTGCAGGATTGGTTTTTGTGATTTCATTGGTTTTAATTTTGTTCTTTGTTTTATTGATTTTATTGATTTTATTGGTTAGCCGTTCATTTATTTGGGTTGGCGGAGTATTATTAATTTCAGGAATTATTTCAATTATTCCTTTGTTTTTTATTTCTTTTTTATTGCCTCAAAATTTATTTCCTTCAGATGAATTTGGTTTAATTCAATCAATTATGCCTTCTTTAATTGAAAAATTCATTTCACAAGTTCAATTCACTGGATTTATTTATTCAGGAATATTGATTGTAATTGGAGCAGTGTTTTTGTTAATTGGATTGGGTTTGTTTTTTTTAAAATCACGAATTCAAAAACCAGATGCTGAAGTTAAGAAGTGCGGCAAAGCTCACCCATAAAATATACGGTGCCTGAAGATAACTTGCTTTTTTTTCAATTGAATAAAATGATTTAATCATTAAAGCAATCGCAATCCATAAAACAATTATTTCAAGGAATGCTAAAAAAGGATTCTTTAATCCAAAGAAAATAATTGACCATAAAGAATTAAGAATTAATTGAATTGTGAATAAACTTAACGCAGTTTTTACTTTTTTTAATTCAAATCCTTTTCTCCAAATTAAAAAAGCTGCAATTCCCATGAACAAATAAAGTATTATCCATACTGGTGCAAAAACCCAGTTAGGCGGGCTGAAGAATGGTTTGTTCAGTAAAGCATACCATGAATTAATTGAAGTAAAAGTAAAAATACTTCCAATAATTCCCGCCATCTGAGAAATTAAGATAAAAAAAACCAATGCAATTAATTCCTTTGGATTTAAGTTCAGTTTCATTTAATTCAATTAATTTATTGTTTTACTTGTATTTAATTTTAACCGGTTTTTTAATTCCTGTGTTTTTCTTAATTTCATTTGTTTTAAGCTCTTAATTTCATTTGTTTTAAGCTCTTAATTTCATTTGTTTTAAGCTCTTAATTTCATTTGTTTTAAGCTCTTAATTTCATTAAATGTTTTTCAATTCTTTTTTTGTCTTCAAATCCTGTGCTTTTGCATAATTTAAGGAATTCTTTTTCAAGCGCTTCCCTTGAAAATGGTTTTATTCCTGAAAATTGCGTGAAAACATTTGGGTTTTCAATGGCTTCCTTTCCAATCATTATTCCATTGCATTTCGTTTTTTCAGTTATTTTTTCTGCGTCATTTTTTGATTTAATGCTTCCGTTTCCTATTACAGGAATTCCGATTTCTTTTTTTATCCGCTTTAATGCAACTAAATTAACATAACCTGAATTTTTTTGTTTTATTGTGCGTGCATGAACAATTAAATAATCCGCGCCATTTGATTCAATTAATTTGCTTAATTTAATTGATTCAAGAATGTTTTCTTTTAATCTGATTTTCGCGCAAATTAATGCATTGCTCCGTGAATTCCTCATTTCTTTAATTATTTCTG
Source organism: Candidatus Iainarchaeum sp. (assembly GCA_043817715.1). Lineage (GTDB taxonomy): Archaea > Iainarchaeota > Iainarchaeia > Iainarchaeales > JAFGBZ01 > JAFGBZ01. Next base: position 7,769 of record JBDRGO010000001.1, read on the forward strand.
CAATTCTTGCAGGCCTTTTCATTAAAATTGCTCCACTGCCGTTAATTGTAGTGAATTCGCTTGGGCAGTCCAGGTTAAGGCAGAAGGAATTGAATTCAGGCAATTTATTGATTGCTTCAGAGAACTCTTTTGGTTTTACTCCGATTAATTGCGCGCTCACAGGAATATCTAATTCATGTGTTTTTGCGAGTTCAATTGTTGCTTTATTGTTTTTATTCAGTGCCTGAACATTAATCATTTCAGTAAAACACATTCCTGCGCCTAATTTTCGGCATAAAATCCTGTAAGGCAAATCGCTTACCCGGTACATTGGCGCAAGCATCGGCTTGGAAATCAATTCTTTAAGTGAAGACATAAAATTCATTTTTTGCATTTAATTTTAATCCATACTTTTTTTATTGGTTCAATTATTATTGTGGATAAAATAAATCCAATTGCGGGAACAATTGCATTCAAAAAAGGTTCTTCGTTTTTGATTTGAATTAAGAAAAGCGTTATTACAAAATAAGTCAGCACTGCAATAAGCAATCTCCGTGAAATGCTTGTTTCCCATGCCTTGTCTTTTTCCACTCTTTCATTTCTTTCTTTTATTTTTTGAATTTCTTTTTCAATTTCTGAATCCATAACAGTAATTATTAAAGGAAAAAATTAAAAATAAGAAGAAAAAAGCCCTTTTTTCAAAGGGCTTTTTTTTAGGGTGTGCTTTTTGGTTGTTAAAAGCTTTATTTGTTTTCAGTGCTTGTGTCTTTGAATTTTTCTTTTTCTGTTTCATTGCTTGGCATTACAAATTCTGGTTTTGGTGCTTCGTTTTTTATTGTTGTTCCTGTTGAAGTTGAAGAAAATTCTTCTGAAGAATATTCTCTGTATTCTTTGTCTTTAAAGAATGGTAGCCATGAATTTTTTTCTGCTTCAATGTGGTAAACTGTTCCTGTTGAAGTTGATTGAGGAGTTATTTTAATGCTTGTTACATTTGGAATGTCTTGAGAAATTTTGTATTCAATTTCAAAGTATGGAATTTCGTGTGTTCCTGTTGAAGTGTTTGAAACTACTTTTCCGTCTTCAATTGAAACAGTTGAATTTGCTTCTGTTGGTCTTACTACTTCAACTTTTCCAATTGTAACTCCATCGCTTGTAGCTGTTGGTCTTGCTGTGGAAGTGCTTGTTGAAGTATTGCCGGATGCAGGCCATGGACTGCCTTTGAAAAGCATTTCTTCTAATCTTTTGATTCTTTCTTCTAATTCAGAAATTTTTTTCTTTAATTCCCAAATCATTTCACAGTTTGTTTGTTCAGAACAATAGTATTGGACTGTTTCATTGAATTTTTTCACAGTCAAATTCATTGTTGCTTGATTTTTGTATTCTTCTGATGCTTTTGCTTCCCATGTAATTTCATATTTTCCTTGTTTTACATGGTCTTCTTCCCACCAGACTTTGACTTTAGTTATTCCTGGTGAAACCTGTGTTGCATAAAGCATTCCTTCAGGCAGGAAGTCGCTGTGTGAAACTGTTCCGTTTTCAGTGTATGTTGTGGTTTCTGTTGGATAAACTGCCATTAATCCTTTTTCAGGGTTTCCAACTACATAGAATTCAATTTCAATTGGTTGTTTTTGATTGAATTCATACTGGCCTTTCATGTCTTTGAAGTATGGTGTGTCTTTGTATACATATTCTCCTGCTACATTAACCCTTGTTTTTGCTTCTGCTTTTCTTCCCATTGAAGTTTCAGCTCTGAAGTAAAAAATATGTTCTCCTGAATTTCCTTGGTTTGGAGTGAATTCAATTACTACAGTAGTGTTTCCTGGTTCAGGGTAGTTTTCAACTTTTGCCCCTCCTGGAAGCCCTTCTGCATGGACTTTAATCATTTCTTTTCCATCTCCTTGGACCGAGAATTTAATGCGCAGTGTTTCTCCTGCCTTTACTTTGTATTCCTCATCCAAGTGTTCAAAGGTTAATTCTCTTGTTAGTGTGGTTGCTATTTCAGCTGAATTGCCTTGGTCACTTGAAGTGCTTGGTGTTGCAATGTTGGTTGTGCCTGAACCACTTCCGCTTGATGTAGTTTCATCATTTGAATAAGGCATGTTTGTGTTATTTGAATTGTCTGCCATTACAGGCATTGAAATTAGTACAAGCATTATTAATGCTAATATTTTGATTTTATAATTCACTTTTTCACCTCCGTTTTAAGTGAAAGCTATATGCATTCTACTGGAACGCTTTATAAGGGATTGCCGGAATAAAGCGGAATGAAATGGAATAGAATGGAATTAGGCTGAATTAAATGTTATTTTTTTGTTTTTCTTGCAATTAATTTTCTTTCTTTGTCTTTTCTTTTTTTCATTTCTTGTTCAATTCTTTCAGTCATGGTTTTTGATTCGCTGGCGGAATTGTTTAGCAGTTGTTCTCTAATAAGGCTTTCTCTTTCAATTCTTGTGTATTCTTTTTTTGCTTCATTCATTTTAACTGCATTGTTTTCTTTTAGTGCTTTTCTTTCCTTTATGTTTTCTTCAAAAAGTTTCTGCATTTGAATTTTTTTATAGCCTTTAAATATTTCTGTATTTATCCATGAATTGATTCCTTTTTGGCTTAATTTTTCATGCATAAAAGGAGTATGCCCTCCGCCGGTTATGACTAAAAATTTCTGTGTTTTTGGATTAAATTTTATTCCTTTCAATGAAGTTTCTATTTGTTTAATGAAATCATTTTCCATTTCAGTTATTGCTTTAAGCCTGTTTTTAATTGAATCAAATGTTTTTTGGGTTTCAAATGTCTGGAAAGCTTTTTCTGAACGCATGGATGAATAAGGGGTTTCTAATGGAATGATTTTGATGTTTTTGCTTCTGCATGCTAATAATATTTCTGAAATCGCTAAGTAAACAGGTTCTTCTTTTAATTTTGGAATGAGTTCAGTTTGGGGGTAGTGATATTCAGTTAGGATTTCCAGTGCAAGAAAAGAATTTTTAGGCACTGAATCGCTTTTAATGTAGTTAATTAAATCTCCGTGAAAAACAGAATTTACATGGTGAATCCAAGGAAGTAACTCCAGTGTTATTTCTGTTTTATGGTTTTTATTCATTTCAATCCAGTTAAATTAAATTAATTCTTTAATTAAATATTTCTATAATTGTTCAGAATTCAATTTTTAAACATTAACGGATGCCCTTTAGAAATCAGGTTTTAAAGCAATTTTCTGCAGGTTTTTGGCTTTGTTTGGCTTTTTTGGGGAACTGCTTCTTTCCATTTCCATGTATTAGTACGCGAGTGAGTGCTTTTATAAATAAGCGGAAGAAATGAACTGCTTTTCTTTATTTTAAAGTATTTGCTTAAACAGGCAAGTGCTTTTTCATGAATTATTTTATAGCACCCTCCAGCAAACCCTCCGAAGCAAACGGCTTCTATTTCTTCTGGTTTCTTGCCTGCATTTATTTTTTTAATTTCTTCTTCAAATCCTTGTTCATAATCTTTCCATTGGCTGGAAAATCCTGTCTCGCTTATTGAAGGAACTGCATTTATCGGACAGATATGCATTTTATCACTTTTTTGTTTTGCCAGCAGTTCTAAAAGGCCATTTGTATAAGCCCAGTTGAAATAAAAAAAATGGGTGTTTGGTTCATTTTGTGTTCTTAAAAACTTTATGAGTTCATGGAATTGTTCTGGCTTTAAATGAATTCCTAAAAGTATTTTCATGCAGAAATTGTGTTTAAATCAATTAATTAAAGTTACTTTTTTAATTGCTTTTTACAAATATTTGTTTTTTCTATGTCTTTCCCTTAAACCATTCACTTAAGTAAATCCTGTTGGTGTAGCCGTCTTGTGCAATTGTCAGGAATTGTTTTTGTTCTAATGATTTAAGGGTCCTGGATAAAGTGGCTTTAGGTAAAGCAGTTTTCTGCATTAATTTTTTTTGCGTCAACCCGTCTTCTTCTAAAACCATGTTAATTATTTGTTTTTCTTTTTCAGGCAGGGTTTTCATTAATTCCTGCTGTTCATTTGATGCAGTGTTTTGGCTTGCACTTGATGAAGTTAAAGGAGAAGGTATTAATTTTTTTCTTTTAAAATAAATCAATACAGTAATTGAAACAATAATTATTAATGCAATTAATGGAATTAATAAATCATTTTCTTTTTGTTTAGGCATTTCAAAAGAATATTGCGTTGAAGCAGTTCCTGTGCCTTCAATTAAATTTCTTTTCTGCCATGAAACAATCATATTTGTTCCATTAAAATAAACTGATGCAAGAGGTAAGAAATTAGTTATTTTGCTTTCTTCAGGAAAAATTAATTTAATTTCTTCAGTATTTGAGGCATAAGGAATATTTATTGCCCAGTTTTTTCCTGTTTTATTTGTTAATGAATCACTTGAATAATTTATTTGAATTGAATTAATTTCATTTAAGTTGGTTAAGGAAAGTGTTTTATTATTTAATTCATATTTGCATTCGGCTGGTGTTAAATCCTGAAAGCAGGAAACGCTTAATTCTGTTGGAACAGCAAGCAATTCAATTGTTGTTTGTGTTTCTTCTGTTAATTCAATTGAATGCATTATTTTTGTTAATCCATTTGATTCAATTTGAATTTCAGTGCTTTCAGTTAATGCAAATGAATTTTGAATAAATAAAAGAAGAATTAATGCTGTAAAAATTTTGTGTAATTTCATGGGTTTCATTAATTTATTGTTTATTCCTTTTTTTATGTTTTTGCTTTTTTGTTTTGGCTTAATTTTAATTGTTTTTGCTTTTTTTTGCATTGTTTCCGTAATTTTTTTTAACTCATTAAGAACTTCAGCCCTGTTCCGAACATTCCCCACATTTTTGGCTTTAATGCAAGCTTGGAAATGAATTGTGCTGGTTTATCCATGTGGCCTTCTTCATTTAAGAATTCTTCTATTCCTGCGTTCTTTAATTTAATGAATAATTTGTCTGTTTGTGCTTCATTTAATGAATTCAAATAATTCCTTATTTTCCAGTGCATTCTTAGTTCTTTTTTTATTGGTTCAATTTCTTTATTGTAATTTTCCAGTGGTTTTTTGTGCTTGAAGTGATTGTCAATTGTTTTTGCGCATGCTTTTGCCGCTTCAAGCCCAAGCATTATTCCTCCTCCTGAAGTGCTTTTGGTTTGGAATGCTGCATCTCCGACCAATAAAATATTTTCTTTCACTGCTTTTTCCAGTGGAGGCCCGACTGGAATAAGTGAGCTTATTCTTGAATTGAATGTTTCTTCTGCAAAATTTTTTTCTTTTGCAAATAAATCAAAATTTTCCTTTATTTTTTCCCCTAAATTTGTCCCTAATCCGATTCTTGAAACTGATTTGTTTTCAGGGGAATTCCATGCAAAAAATCCTTTGGCGTAATTTCCTAAATAAACATTCACTTTTTTTTCATTAAAATTTCCCTGCCCTCTTACCTGGTATGCATGAATGAAGGAATTCTGTTTTGGTTTTCCTCCGAATTTCATTTCGCGTGTTTTTGATAATGCTCCGTCTGCCCCTACAATTACCTGTGCTTTAATGAGTTCGCCTCTTTCTTTTGCCTGAAAAAAAACAGAATTGTTATTGATATTTATCATTCTTGAATTGTTTTTGATTTCAACTCCTGCTGCATGCGCTTCTTTTGCAAGTTTTTTGTCAAAATCTGCCCTGTCAATTAAGTAAGCAACTGGGGTTTCACGCTGGACTGAAAGCATATAATTGCCTGGCGAATAAATGTCTGCTCCGTAAATTGTGTTTACAAGGCATTCGCTTAAATCAAGCCCTAATTCTTTTACTCCTGAAGCGCTGATTAATCCAGTGCATTCTGTTGGCTCGCCTATTTTTGTATGCTCTTCCAGTACAACGCATTCCCAGCCCTGTTCAGCCAGTAATTTTGCTGTCGTTAATCCTGTCGGCCCTCCGCCGATAATGCAGACATTATACATTTATTTTCCCTGAAATAAGAAAAGAAAAAGAAATTAAAAAGGAAAGCGTTTACTTTCCTTTGTATGAAAATTTTGGTTTGCGTTCTTGTGGCTCTTCGCTTTTAAATAATCCTTTGATTGAATCCATGAATCCTGGCTCTGTTTTTGCCCCTGCATAAACTGAGTGAAGACTGCCTGATTCAGGTTTTCCTTCTGATTTCCATCCAGTGTTTCCGCCTTTCTTTTTGTATCGGTGAATTGCATATCCTCCTGTTCCCAGAATTCCTGCTATGAAAAGAACCAGTAAAATTATTATTGCTGCAATTATTGCGATTAATCCGATATCTGTCGAGCCTTTTGAAAATAACTGGCTTGTATTAGTGCCTGAATTCACAATCATCGGTGGGGCAATGAATTCAGTTAATGCCTTGCTTGCTAATGCATCGGCTTCTTCTTTGCTTAATCCATTTGCTATTGTGTAAGTGAATGTTTTTGTTTCATATGGCTCAATATTTGAAAAGCTGAATTCAATTACCGGGTCTGCCTGGATTACTGTGAATGAATAATTTGATTCAATTAATGATGCATTTTCTGACAGTGTTTTTGGAATTAATTCAATTACTTTTAAGTGCTTGGTTTGGTCGGTGTTGGTAAAGCTTATTTCAATCAGCACTTCGTAATTGCTTCCGACTTTAACTAATTTGATTGTCCTGCTTGCATTCAGTTCATTGATTAATTCTGCTGCCTGTGAAGCAATTGATTCATTTACTCCTGCGTTCAAAAGCATTTGCTTTACTTCTGTTTCAGAATAAATCCATTCATTGGAAACTGCTTGTGCTGCTTCCCCGATTGTTATGGTTATTGTTTTTTCTGTTTCGTTTTCCGCATTGTCTCTTGCTGTTGCTTTTAATTCAATTTCTCCTGTTGTTTCCGGTGTCCATAAATAACTGAATTCATCATTGCTTTCAGTTGAATCATTTCCCAGTTCAGTCCAGGAAGTTCCGTTTTTCACATAGAATATGACTTTTTTTATTCCTGCTGTTTCATCTGTTGCTTCAGCTTTTAATTCAATTTCTTCCCCGTCTTCAAATGAATCATTGTTTACCGGATTAATCCATATAAGTTCTGGTTTGGTTGAATCAACTGTTATTGTTTGCATTGCTTCGCAGTCTTCTCCGTTTTCATCGATTCCTGTTATGAGTATTTCATATTCGCCGTCGGAATCAAAGTTATATTCTTTGCTCATTGAAGTTTTATTGTTTTGGTTTAAAAGA
>JBDRGO010000002.1:0-14259 GCA_043817715.1 Candidatus Iainarchaeum sp.
GGCAGGGAAACACCTGATCTCATTCCGAACTCAGAAGTTAAGCCTGTACGCGATTGATTTGGCACTGATATCTTATCGGAGCCTGTCAGACGCTGCTAATCATCTTTTTACGAACATACAATTAATCATTGTTAATTAGCCGATTTAAGGCATTTTATTTTTTCCATTAACAAGTTCATTGTTTTACTGAAAATGTTTTCTTTAGATTTTGATATTTTTCATATTAACGCGTTTTAGTGGCAATGCATTATTTGCTGGTGCCGATTTTTAGCTTTTTCTTAGAACTATTAAACTTTGGGTTGATTCTACCCCCCTTGTATTGCGTACTTTTTCTATGAATTCATTGTATTCTTCTGGTGATGGCAATGATGCAAGCAAAACAATGTCCCATTGACCGCTGACTTCAAAGACCTTCCAGCTGCCTCTGATTTTATTCAGTTTAGCAACTACTTTTGGAGTGTATTCTTCCGCAGCAGTTTTTAATAATGCAATAGCCATGAATTGGTTGCGCAAGGAAACATCGGCAGAAAAGCCAGTTATGATTCCTTCCTTAGTAAGGCGCTTTAATTGGTTTCTGATAGTTCCTTCAGAAACACCCAGTTTCTTTGCGAGCTGTGTATTGGATGCCCTGGCATTCTTCATCAGAACCTGCAAAAGCCGTTCACTTAATGCATTCATATGCAATTTTTCTTCGTAACATTATAAAAAGTTTACGTTTTACGCATTTTTTTTAAAAAAAACTACGAAATGTTTAAAATGATTAGGAATTAGCATTATTGAGTTTGGTGAAAGCATGGCTTCTGAATTAGTTGAAAAAATACATCCAAGAGAACAATACGACAATTTAAAAAAAATAGTTTTGGCATATTCCGGCGGATTGGATACATCGGTATTGGTAAAATTATTGCCTGAAATAACCGGCGCAAGCATTATTACTGTAACTGTTGATGTTGGCCAAAGCGAGTATGATGATCAGCAACTTGAGGAAACTAAAAACAAAGCGCTTGCACTCGGGGCTGAAAAAGCAATAGTAATTGACGCAAAAAAAGAATTTGCAGAAGAATATGTTTCAAAGGCAGTTCAAGCTAATTGCCTTTATCAAGGAGCTTATCCTTGCTCGACCGCATTATCAAGACCGCTTATTGCAAAACATTTGGTTGAAATCGCTGTCAAGGAAGGGGCTGATGCGGTGGCTCATGGGTGCACTGGAAAAGGCAATGATCAAATTAGGTTAGAGCTTGCAGTAAACGCGCTTAATCCAGACATTAAAGTCTTGGCACCAATACGTGATTTCGAACTTACAAGGAATGAAGAAATTATTTACGCCGCACAGGAAAAAATTCCTCTGCCAAATAAATCAAAATATTCGGTTGACGCCAATTTATGGGGCCGCGCATGCGAATGTAGTGAAATTGAACTGATGGACAGAGAAGTGCCTGAAGACGCATTTTGCTTGGTGTCATTACCGCATAAAACTCCTGACTCTTCATTGATTATAAGAATTTTTTTTGAAAAGGGGATTCCAATTAAGGCAAGCTCCGACAAAGAAAACGCAACTGGTTTCCTAAATGCGGTAATGCTATTGAACCGCCTTGGAGGAATGCATGGCATTGGAATAATTGACCATATGGAGGACAGGATTATTGGACTGAAAACAAGGGAATTTTATGAGTGTCCTGCGGCTACCATTCTGTTGAGTGCCCATAAAGATTTAGAGAAAACCGTTCTTACGAGAGAGGAAAACGAATTCAAGCCTTTGATTGACAAGGCTTTTGCTGAATGCGTGTATAAAGGCACTTGGTTTTCTCCTTTGATGACAGAGCTCGGTGCGTTTTTACAAAAAAGCCAGATTCGCGTGACAGGGTGGGTTGAAACAAGATTATACAAAGGAAGTTGCAGAATAGTAGCACGGAATTCGCCTTTTGCGCTATATGATTTAAATTTGGCTACTTACAATAACGGCAGTTCTTTCAATCAATTACATGCAGAAGGATTCGTGAAACTTTTTGGATTAGAGCATGCAATTGCAAGCAAAGTAGTAGAGAAAGCAAACAAATTCAATTGAAGGCATTAAATTGCCGGCAAAGTGATTTAATATATGATAAAAAAAGTAATGCAAAAGATAATGTCAAGAAAAATGGCTGCAATATTAAGTGTGCAAAGCACGGCTTTATGGGCAATAAATGATTTCATGAACAGAAATGAAGTTGTTCAGCTCTTGCCAGTAGCCCTTAAAACCAGTGAATCGCCTAATGACGCTGTATTAGAATATAATGGTCAAAAACTGTCATTCGCAAAAGATATGCTTCTACATAAACGCATAATGATTTGTTCGCCTTACTTGAAGGGCGTTTACGCGATAACCCCTTGTGTTAGATTTGAGCAATCAAATGATGAAAGGCATTTGCTTGAATTCTCCCAGGTTGCAGTGGAATTAAGGAACATTAGTTTAGAGCAATTCATGCGGTTTACTGAAAATCTTTTTTGCCATGTAATAAGAGAAATTAAAAGAAAAAATGCTTTAGAACTTGAGGAACTGCAGCGAAAACTACGTGAACCAAAAAAACCATTCAAGGAAATACCGTTTGATTTAGCAAAAAAACTCGGCACAGATTTCAGAGAAAAACTTTCTGAAAAAGAAAAACAACCATTTTGGGTGACAAACATTGAATGTGGGTTTCATGACCGAAAAGACTGCGATTTAATTTATCCTGAAAAATTCGGCGAAGCCCTTTCAGGCGGAGAACGCAATTACAAATACGCATCGCTGTTTGGCAAAGCACGCAAATCAAAACAACCAATTCAAACAGTTCAGCCATATTTAAAGTTAGCAAAAGCCAATCAACTTGCGCCAAGCACGGGCGGCGGGATAGGTCTAGAAAGATTCCTATGTTATTTAACCGGAACAAAAAATATAACCGAAGTTTCGCCATTCGCCAAAAATCCAGGAAAACCTGTGCTACTCTAAATGCGTTTTCTTGAATTGAATTGTTAGGCACTTGATTTATTTTTTGTCCTGGTGCCTAACTTTATTCTTGAGAATTTGCCTGAAAAGTAATTGTAGACAATAATCATATTCTTTTGTTTTTTATTTGTTTGATAAATGCTTTATAGCAAAATTTAATGAAATGCTTTTCATTACTTGATTCAACAGATTCAATTAATGCTTTGAAATAATCTGAAGTGTCTTTTGAAATATTCAATAAAGGATAATCTGCATCCTGCAATATTTTATTGAACAATAACCTGCATATTCTTTTGTTTCCATCCTTAAATGGATGAATTAAGTAAATTTTTAAGTGAACTAATGCCGCCAATTCTAAAGGATGAATATCTTTGTTATCGTCAAGCCAGAGAAAGAACTTCTTATATTGAGATTTAACTTTTTGCGGTGACGGAGGCCTATATTTTATTTCCTCGCTTTGAAAAGTCACAGGATTAAATCTGGCGATAATTCTTTGATCATCTCTTATTTGCCCCTGGCGTTTATCTTCAAACGAAGTCATTATTATTCCATGCAATCTTAAAACATCTTTTTCATTTAATTTAATTTTTGGAAGAAAATTAAGTCCATTAATCATTGCACTAGAAATAATTACCTTTTTATCAAAAGTGAATTCCCCTTTCTTTTTTTGAAGAATTTTATAAGCAGTCTGAACATCGGAAAAATCAACATCCACCCCTTCTGTCCTTAAAGTAGTGTAAACAAAATTTAAAACAGTTTTTTTATTGAATTCCGTTTTTTTCTTTTTACTTAATTTATTGAATCTTTCCAAAAAATTATCTTTAATTCTTTCAGATTCACTTAATTCTTTACTTGAAAGAAAAGAAAACTTATATTTGCTCAGTCTTTTATCATAAAGTGAACCCAGTACTTTTTTTGTTTTTTCTTTTAATTCTTTTTCCTTCTTTTTCAATTCTTTCTCTGAAGGCTTTTCTCTTCCCAAAGAAATAGAAACCTTTTTCCACTTATTTTTTCCAATACGAATATTTTTATCCAAATAATAATAAGTCTTTCCGCTAATCTTTCTCTCAACTAAATTAGACATAATAATTAACACCACCTAAATATTTAAAAAGAGTGGTGTTAAATTATAACCACTAATAAAAAAAATGTGTGTGGTGTTAAAAACGATTGAACTAAAACGCCGCTAATCTTTTTTTTCTGATTTTCAGTTAGACGTATTTTTTTGAGTTTTTATGTTACGCCTAACTTTATACTCCGCATTCATTTCACCATTCGATTTATACTCCACAAAAAGATATATTTATATATTTATAACATACTTATATACTTATATGTGATTTTTATGGGTACTTTAACAATTGGTTTGGAAGACAGCGATGAAATGAAGCTTAGGGCAATGGCTCAGGAAAAATACTTTGGAAAAAAGGGTTCGCTTTCAAAAATAATAAGTGAAGGACTGCAAAAACTTGAAGAAGAATCAAAAAGAGAAAGAGCAGTACAAAACTTGATTACTAAAATGGAGCAAGGAAAAGAAATGGGAAAAATTCAGATAAAACACAGAAGTGAATTATATGATCGATGAAGGATTAATTGATTCAAACATTTTGGTTTATGCTTTTGACAAAAGCGAAAAGCAAAAGCATGAAAAGGCAAAAAAATTCTTAACTGAAGCATTAAGAAACAAAACAGGAATTTTAAGCATTCAAAATTTAGCAGAATTCCATTATACAATAACCAAAAAAGCAAAGAGACCGGTTTCAAAAGAATTTTCACAGGAAACAATCAAAGAACTAACAAATAGTTTATGGATTCTAAAATATACTGAAAGCACTTTAATTAATTCAATTAATCTTGAAAACCTTTACAAAATACATTTCTGGGATGCATTAATTGCAGCCACAATGCAGGAAAACAACATAAAAACAATTTACACAGAAAATACCAAAGACTTCAAAAAAATTCCAGGGATTAAAACAATAAACCCAATACAACAAGGATTAACTTGAAGGGCGCTGCTAATCACTTTTCTGTTTTTAATTCACTCTTTTTTTTAATTGCTTTTTTTTCCAATCATTACCAGTTCTTTGTTAAATAAACGCAGGAATGAAAAGAATAAGTAAGGGCTTATTTTTAGAAATAAGAACTGAAACCAGTTAGGGAATAATCGATTGTAAGTGAATGATTTAATTGGAGTGAATCCATGAATTTCAAAAAGGGTTTTCAGCCTTTCGCGGGTAATGATTGTTTTATGGTCCCAGGGATTAAAGAAGTTCCATTTTAATTCTTCAATGTTCGGAAGAATTACAATTAAATAAGAATCTTTTTTTGCGGTTCTTTGAATTTCCTTCATTGAATCAAATAATTCTTTTTCCTCCAAATGCTCAAATAAATGGCTTGAAAGAATTAAGTCAAATTCATTTGCTTTAAATGGAATTTTTGTGCAGGAAGCGAATTTAAAATTTCCTTTTAATTTGGTTTCATTTAATGCTTTTTTGTCCAAATCAATTCCATAGCGTGCAGATTCAGGAAAAGCAGATAAAAGATAGCCTTTGGCGCAGCCTAAATCAAGAACTTTGCCGAATGATTTTTTTGGAACAAATGAAAGCAGGTAATTCATCAAATGCTTCTGATAAATCCCGTATTCTCCGCCAAAAAGAATTTTACGGAATTTCTTCTTCGAATCAGATTCAGCTGCTTTGCCACGCTCAAAAAAAACCTTTTCTTTTGCCAACTCAATTACCTTTACTAAAACTAATTACCTTTACTAAAACTAATTACCTTTAACAAGCTTTAAATAAGTTTTCATGGAGTAAGGTATTCATGGCGCAAAAGCTAAGGGCGGCAGTAATTGGCTTGGGAAACATGGGAAGGCACCATACAAGGGTTTACAGCGAATTGAATGAAACCCAATTAATCGGAGTATGCGATGCAAACAAGGAGCTGGCGCAGGAATATGCAAAAAAATATTCATGCAAAGCATTTGATTCCCTTGAAGAATTGATGAAACAAGAAAAACCGGAAATTGTTTCAATTGCCGTGCCGACAAATAAGCATTTTGAGGCAACAGAAAAAGTTCTGCATTATGCAAATGTTCTTTTGGAAAAACCTATTGCAGAATCAATTGAATCAGCAAAAAAAATCGAGGAACTTGCAAAAAAATCTGATTACAAATTAATGATAGGACATATTGAAAGATTTAATCCAGTTATAAGATTCCTGAAAAAATTTCTGATAGAAAAAAATGAATCGCTTCTTTCCCTTAGCATTGAAAGGCTGGGAATTGCCCCGCCAAAAAATATTTCAACAGGAGTGACCGTTGACCTGGCAATCCATGACATTGACATTTTCAGGTATTTGACTGAAGAGGAAATAACTGAAACAAACGGATTTGCAAAAAATTTCGGGGTAACAAATGTTGATGACCACTGCCATATATTCATTAAAGGAAAAACCGCCAGCGCATCAATTGTTGCAAACTGGGTTAATCCTACAAAAATAAGGCAGTTAAGGGCCACGCTTAAAAATTATTTCATTTATCTGGATTACATTTCACAAAAAATCGAACTTTATGAAAAAAATGAATTATTTGACCCTTTGCTTGAAGGCCCTACTTTTTCAACAATTGAACTGCAGAAACAAGAACCATTAAAACTTGAAATTCTTTCCTTTATTGAAGCAGTTAAAAACAACAGAGAAGTGGAAGTAAGCGCAGCAGAGGGAAAAAAAAACTTAGAAACCGCTTTAAATGCTTTGAAGTCAGCGGAAAAAAACGGGTTCAAAATAAATTAAAAAAAACAAAGAAAAAAAAATTAAAAATAAAAAAGAAATTAAAAAAATTAAATTTATTCTTTTATTTTTTCCCCTTCTTTGTTTACTTTTCCTTTTATTTTTGCCGGATTACCGTAAACCAATGCATAAGAAGGAACATTTTTTGTTACAACTGAACCTGCACCAACCATTGCATATTCACCTATTCTGACTCCGGAAATAATTGTTGCGTTTGCCCCTATGCTTGCGCATTTTTCAACAATTGTTCTCTGGCCTTTTCTTGACTCATTCCAGATAAATGCCCTTGGGCGCAAATCATTAGTGAATGTAACGCTTGGTCCTATGAATACGTCGTCCATTAATTCTGCATTGTAAACAGATACATTATTCCCTATTTTCACTTTGTTATGGATTTTTACGTCAAAATCAATGTAAACGTTTTTTGCAATAACGCAGTTTTCGCCCAGTTCGGCGCCGTCCCTTATATGCGAATGATGCCATATTTTTGTGCCTTTTCCTATTTTTTTTCCTTCAATTATTGCGGTTTCATGCTTAAAGTAATCATTCAAATAAAACACCTAGTTCATTATTCAAATAAATAAAGATAATAGATTTAAAAGTGTTTTTAGCTTCTTTTTTTGTCATGATTCCGATAGCTAAACCCATAATAGGGGAAAAAGAAAAAAAACTTGTAATGGAAGTAATTGAATCAGGAATGCTTGTCCAGGGAAAATATGTCCAAGAATTTGAGGAAAAGTTTGCAGAGTATTTGGGCGTAAAAAATTGCGTTGCAGTAACTAACGGCACTCAGGCGCTGATTTGCGCGCTTAAATTAATGGATTTGAAGGGAGAAGTGCTTGTGCCGAGCTTTTCATTCATTGCAAGCGCCAATGCCGTGATTGAAGCAGGATTAAAGCCGGTGTTTGTTGAAGTTGATAAAGAAACATTCTGCATTAATTTATATGATGCTGAAAAAAAAGTTTCAAATAAAACCTGTGCAATAATGCCTGTTCATTTATTCGGGCACAGCTGCCAAATGCTGGAAGTGAATGAACTGGCGGAAAATTATTCATTAAAAATAATTGAGGATGCATGCCAGGCGCATGGCGCTGAATTTAAGGGAAAAAAAGTCGGTTCTTTTGGGGATGCGGGGGCATTCAGTTTTTATCCGACAAAAAACATTACTATGGGCGAAGGGGGAGTTATTTCCACAAATGATGATGCACTTGCTGAAAAAATAAGGGTTTACAGAAATCAGGGAATGGTTAAAAGATATCATCATGATGCATTTGGATTGAATTTTAGGATAACAAATATTG
Source organism: Candidatus Iainarchaeum sp. (assembly GCA_043817715.1). GTDB lineage: Archaea > Iainarchaeota > Iainarchaeia > Iainarchaeales > JAFGBZ01 > JAFGBZ01. Next base: position 8,056 of record JBDRGO010000002.1, read on the forward strand.
CCGGGGCAATTGGCTTGGGGCAAATGGATAAAATTGAGGAATTTATTGAAAAAAGAAGAAAGAATGCAGAGTATTTGAATAAAGGGCTTGAAGGAGTGCAGACCCCAGTTGAAAAGGAATGGTGCAGGCATTCATATAACCAGTACACTATTAAGACAAATGAACGGGAATTGCTTGAAAAAAAACTGATTGAAAAACAAATCGGCCATATGATTTATTACCCTATTCCGATTCATCAGCAGAAAATAATTGAGGAAATTTATGGAAAAAACAGTATGCCTGTAACAGAAAAGCTTGCAAAAGAAGTCATTTCTTTGCCTGTGCATCCTGCACTGACAAAAGAGCAATTGGATGAAATAATTGAAGCAGTGAATGGTTTTAGAAACAAATAAATAAATGAACGGATGTTTTTTGAAAATGAATAAGCAAAATGTTTTAGTTACAGGGGGGGCAGGATTTATTGGAAGCCATTTATGCGATGCATTGAAAAAAGAAGGGCATGCTGTTTTTGCTTTGGATAATCTGTTTCTTGGAAAAAAAGAAAACATCGGCAAGGGAATTGAGTTTATTAACGCTGATGCAACTGATTTAAAGAAAATGGAAAGAATAATTGAGGAAAAGGAAATTGAAACTGTTTTTGATTTGGCTACAATTCCTTTGCCTGCTTCATTGGAAAAACCTGAATGGTGCTTTGATGAAATAATGAAAATTAGCTTGGTTTTATGCGAACTTGCAAGAAAAGATGAATTTAATTTATTAATTCATTATTCAAGCAGTGAAGCATTTGGAACTGCCCTAGGAAATGCAATGAATGAATCGCATGCCCTTAAGCCCCATACTGTTTATGCTTCTGCCAAGGCAGCGCAGGATCTGCTTATTGAATCATACCATAAAACTTATGGCATTGAGTATTTGATTGTCAGGCCGTTCAATAATTATGGGCCAAGGCAAAATGAAGGGAATTATGCGGGAATTATTCCGATTACAATTAAGAGGATTCTGCAGGGAAAAAAGCCGGTGATTTTTGGTTCAGGAAGCCAGACAAGAGATTTTCTGTATGCAGGTGATACTGCGGAAGGAACCGTGAAATTATTCAATGAACCAAAAGCAAGAAATATTTCGGTTAATTTGTGTTCAGGAAAAGAGATTTCTGTCAAAGAAGTAATTGATGCAATCTGCAGGGAAATGCATTATGGCGGAGGAATTGATTTTCTGCCTGAAAGAGCAGGGGATGTAAAAAGGCATTTAGGGGACTGTTCCCTTGCAGAAAAACTGGTCGGATTCAAGCCAACTGTTTCTTTTGAAGAAGGAATCAAAAAAACAATTGAATGGTATAATAAAGGAAAGGCGTGAAAAATGCCGAAAAAAAAAATTGTTGTCACCGGCGCTAATGGATTTATTGGAAGCAGGCTCTGCAAAGAGCTTGAAAAAAAATATTCGGTAATTAAATTTGACTTGAACGGGAAAGGAAAAAACTTTTTTGAAGGAAGCGTTCTGGAAGAAGAAAAGCTTGAAAAAGCTTTTCAGAAAGCAGATGCAGTAGTGCACTTGGCTGCTGTTTCTGTTGCTTCAAGCGCAGCTGAGCCGAAAAAAAGCTTTGAAACCAATGTTGAAGGGACAAAAAATGTCTTGGAAACAGCGTTTAAACAGGGAATTAAAAAAATTGTTTTTGCTTCAAGCGCACTTGTTTATGGAACAAAATACAAAAGGAAAATAAGCGAATCAGATGCACTGCTTCCTGAAGATAATTATGCAAAACAGAAGGAATTTGGGGAAAAGCTCTGCAGGGAATACAGAAAAAAAGGGCTTGATGTAAGAATTGTCAGGATGTTTAATGTTTATGGAAAAAGTCAGGAAAAAAGAACTTATAATGATGTAATAACAATTTTTTTCAATAAAATTTCCAAAGGGGAAAAAATATGGATTAATAATCCTGGAAAAAATTCAAGGGATTTCATCAATATTTCCGATGCAGTGAAAGGGATTGCACTGGTTCTTGAAAAAAAGAAAGCAAAAAATGAAGTATTTAATATCGGGACAGGAAAAGCAACTGATTTAATGGATTTGGCGGAAAATATTTCCAAAGCACTTGGAAAAGAGCCAATGTTTGAAAAAGCAAACGAAGAAAAAGAAGAAATAAAATTTATTGCAGACACTTCAAAAGCCGAAAAAATCCTTGGATTCAGGGCGGGAAAAACGCTTGAAAAGGGATTAAAGGAAATGTCCAAGAATTTTAAATGAAATTAAAAAATTAATTTTTCTTTGAACCGCATTTAATGAATGCATTGATTAATTTCATTGATTGTGTTCATTGATTAGATTCATTGATTAATTTTTCATTAATTGCATTGTTTTGCTTCATTTGTTTTTTTCGAAATCTAAAAGAAGGGAAACAATTTTTTCACTGACTTTTTCCGAATAATAGGGGTTTTTTATTTTGCGCATTTTTTCCCCTAAGCCTTTATTGAGTATTTTGTCTGCAGAATCAGTGATTTCTTTTTTTGTAAAAGCAAGAATGTTTTTTCCTGCCTTAATGCTTTCAGCATATTCTGTGCTCAAGCGCATTGTAACCAGTGGAATATTATGGATTAATGCTTCTTCCTGGATTCCGCCAGAATCAGTTAAAACCATTTTTGCATTAATAAGCAGTTTCAAAAAATCAAAGTAATTCAATGGATCCAAAAGCAGGACATTTTCAGGAACTTTTAAGCCGAATTTTTCAATATTTTTCCTGCTTCGGGGATGAATAGGGTAAACTATTTTAAGTTTTATTTCAGATACTGCTTCAAGGAATTCTGAAAATTTTTCCTTGGAATCAACATTTTCCTGACGATGCAAAGTAAGCAATGCATAATTATTTTTTTTGAGTTTTTGCGCTTCAAGAATTTTGGAGTTTTTTTCCGCAAGCTTTGCACCCAAAATGCTTGCATCCTCAATTGTGTTTCCCGTGAAATGGATTTTTTCTTTTGCAATGTTTTCATTCAGAAGGTTTTGTACTGAATTCTGCGAAGCCGCAAATAATATGTCTGATGCATGGTCTGTTAGGATTCTGCTGAATTCTTCAGGCATGCGTTCATCAAAGCTTCTGAAGCCGGATTCAATATGCGCCAGCTTCCAGCCCTGCCTTTTGGCGGAAACCGCGCCTGCAAGAGTTGAATCAGTGTCCCCGACAACAATAACTGTCCCTCTTTCATATTTCAGAAGAATTCTGGAAATTTTTGAAATCATTTCCCCCATTCTTTCACCAGGCGAACCTGAATTTAATTTAAGAAAGTGATCCGGCTTTCTTTCAAATAAGGCGGAAAGAAATGAATCGCTCATTTCAGGGGAATAATGCTGCCCGGTAAAAAGAATCACTGTTTTTCTGCCTTTTTTTTCAAGTTCCCTTGAAACAGTGAAGCATTTTATTATTTCCGGACGCGTTCCCACAACAAAGATAAATGTCATTTGAATCTCCCCAATAATAAGGAAAAAATTATCCTTAAATGGTTTTTTATTTCCTTTACTGTGTTGATTTTTGTTTCGCCGAATTCCCTTTGATGCAGGGTTACGGGAATTTCCTTAATTGAAGCGTTTTTTTTCAGCATTTTTAAGAGGATTTCAGTCAGGGAAATAAAATCACTGGATTCGATTTTTATTTTTTTTAATTTTTCCGCATTATAACAACGGAAAATTCCCGTAAAGCAGGAAAGTTTTTTTCCGATTAAAAATGCGTAAATTGAATTGATTCCAACACTCAATAATTTTCTTATGAATGAAACATCCTGCATTGAATTTTTTTCAAGATAAGGTGAGCCATTGACAATGTCAAAGTTTTTGAATTCAAGCAGTTTAGGCATTTCTTCCGGTTTATAGGTAAAGTCCCCATCCAGCATTATTATGTATTTTCCCTTTGAATTCTGAATTATTGAATTGATTGCCGCGCCTAATCCAAGGTTTCTTTTATGCTTAACCAGTTTAACTGAAGGGAATTTTTTTTGAAGTTTTGAAACCAAAAAAGCGGTTTTGTCTTTGCTTCCGTCATCGACTACAATCAATTCTGATTTAAGAGAAAGCTTGCGGAGCACAGGAAACAATTCTTTTTCTATCTTGAATACATTGCCTTCTTCATTGAACATTGGTATTCCAACAGACAAATCCATTTATTTTCGCCTCCTGAAAAAAAGAAACAACAGAATTAAAACAAGTGTTGCAAGGGAAATAATTCCCCCTAAAAAGAATTCAGGGGATTCAAAAATGAATTCAACTTTATGGCTTCCTTCAGGGACAGCAATCATCAGCAATGCATTCTCAAACTTTTTAACTTTCGCTTCTTTGCCGTCAATTAATGCCTTCCATCCGGGATAATATGCCATGCTGAAAACCAGTTGTTCTTGGTTTGCAGAAAAAGTTTCAATTAAATAATGGTTTTCATTTATTTTTTGCAGTGAAACAGTTCCCTGTGAATCAGTTGATTCAAAAAAAACCCTTGGTTTTGTTCCTGGAATTTCATAAATAAATGAAGTTCTTTCATTGTTTTCAAATACAAGCAACAGCGCTTCATTAATTAATTCTTTTTTTGAAAGAATGTATTTGGTGTTAAGGTTTCTTAAAACATTTAAATCTGTTTTTTCATTAATAGTTAATTCATAATCAATTGAGTTCTCTTCAATTGGATTCTGCCCGTTTGCTTTTAATGCATAATCCAGATAGGACTGGTTTATTGTGCTTTCAATTCCAAGCGTTTGTTCCAGCCCATAAAAATAAATCAATTGATTGCTTATCTGAGTTCTATCAAGCAGAAGAATTCTATAATCAGATGAATCATTTAAAAGAAATTCAATTTCAGGAGTTATTTGGGCATATTCTTCTGCAGTTTTGGGTTCAATGAAAACATTTCCGAATGAAAACAGGTTCAGGAATAAAATTAATGCAAGGATTAATGTGATTGATTTATTGGATAAATTTATTTTTTTCCTGAAAAAAATAAGAAGCAAAAGAATTGCCGAGGAAACTGAAAAGAAAAAATAATCAACAAAAATCTGGTCAAACACCTTCGGAACCTGCTCCAAAAAATAACTCATTCTTTCAGGGATATGGGAAAGCTTTTGCTGGGCAATATACGAACCGAATTCGACTGCAAAAGGCTTTATGAATAAAATAAAAGGAATGGAAACCAAAAGCAGTAATGATATTAATAAAATAATTTTTTGCTTTTTTGAATCAAATTTCATTTCAAGAAGCTTTTCCAAGCCAAATCCGGCCAATACTAACGCGCTCAAAACAAAAAGAAAAATAAATCTTGCCGGAGCCCTGAAAACCGAACCCAAAGGGATTGAATGAAATAAATTAAATAACGGAGTGTTTGAACCGAATGAATATAAAAGCGAAAAAACTGAAACAGCAAGCAGGGGAAGTTCATATTTGTTTTTTCCAAATTTAATGAAATTAAAAAGAAATAAAATAAGCAAAATTCCCCCAAAAAATGCGCTGAATTCCCAGAAATACATTTCACCCCAGAAAGTATGGGTTGCGGGATTGCCGAAAAAATTTGGCAGAATGAAAGTAACAATATTCTGGATTGGAAAAGAAAAGCTTCCTGCCGATTCAATTGAAAGTCCTGCTCCCCTTGAAGAAAGCAAAGCAGAATGAATCATCGGAAGCAGATGCCCTAAAGAAAGCAGAATTGAAAGAATTCCTGAAAAGATTAACTGCTTTAACTGCGTTTTCCACTGCTTTGCCCCGAAAGAAACCCAGAATGCGAGCAGAAAAACAAGCATTGCCAAAAGAAGATAATAAAATGACTGGATAAAACCTGCATAAAAAAGCAAAGCCATTGAAATTGCCAAATAAACTGAATTTTTTAAATTTGAATTTTCAAGAATTCTTTTAAGAAAAATAAAAGCCAAAGGGGAAAAAGCGTAAAAAAAATACTGCGTGTAATGGCCGGTATACATTGAAGGGATTATTGCCCCGGAAAACATGAACCCAAAAGAGATAAGCAAAGAAGTTTCTTTTTTCAGCCCGAGCTCTTTTCCCAAAAAAAACATTGAAAGTCCGGCAATGAAAACCGAAAGAAATGCAATAACTGCAAAGTAATGCATTGGCTCAAGCCAAAGCAAAAAAAGGCTTAAAGGATGAAGCAATGCAGTCTGAGAATTGCCTATCAAGGAATTGCCTGAAAAAAGAACAGGATTCCATAATGCAAAAATTCCATGTTCAGTG
>JBDRGO010000003.1:0-14957 GCA_043817715.1 Candidatus Iainarchaeum sp.
ACTAATATTTTTCCTGAAATTGTTTTTCCTTTTAATGGGTGCCCTTCTTCAGAAATTTCTCCTGTTTCTGGATCAACTCCTCCGTAAAATGAAATTGGTTCAGATGAAAATAAAACTTCTCCTTTTATTTTTCCTTCAAAAATTGTTCTTCCTGTTAAAGTCATTTTTTCACCTTTTGTTCAATTAAATTTAAATTCTAATTTTTAAATTCATTTTAATTTTAGTTTCATTTTTTAATTCATTCAATTTTTTTATTTTTTCTTCCTTTTTTTTTCATTTTGTTGCAATTTCAATTAATTCCTTTAATGGCTTATACACTGTTTTGAATTTGTTTTTTCCTCTTCCATAAAAAACTGCTTTAGCGGAATTTGTTGCAAGGCATTTAAAGCGCCCTTTCAAAGGCGCAACTGCCATGCATGTATCGCAGGCAAATTTCGCTCCACTTGATTCAATGATTTCAGTATAGCCCATTCTGTCAGCAGTTGATTTAATCGGGCGTGCAACGCATACCCAGAATTCTTTTGTTACTTTCTTTCCTTTAAGCATTTCAGCTAATTCCTGTATTTCTTTTAAAGAGCAGTGCGGGCATCCGACAGCAACAATATCAACTTCTGTTCCGTCATTCAGGAATTTTTTTGCTTCATTTATTTCTTCTTGTGAAATTTCAATTGATTCAGTTGGTTCAATTGTTTTGTTCGGAGTAATGCCTTCAATATGGTAAATTCCTTGGCCGCCATAAGTTGCAATTGAAGCACTAAATGATTTTAATTCATCTACTCCTGCTTTTGAAATTCCTTTAATTAAAGGAATTTCTTTTCCTATTTTTTTCCCGATTGCATAGCCTAATGCGCCGAAATCAGTTAAGTCATTTAATTCGGCTTTAACTTGAATTGTTTTTTGTGCTTCACGATTTTCATCTAAATGAAGTCCATATAACGGAGTTACTCCAGTTAAAGCTGATGCTAATGCACTTGGTCCTCCTTCCCTGTTTGTTTTTAACCCTAAAACGCTGTTAGCATAAGCTACAGCGCTTGATTCGCTCCATGCAATATGTTCTCCATAATGTGGATTATTTCCAATAAAATACGGAGTACAAGTACAAGTGTTTATTACTCCCATTTTTTCAAATGCTTCAATAACGCGTTTCTGTTTTTCCGCAAATTCAGGTGAAATCCCTAATTCCTTCCAGTTATCCAAATCCATTCCAGCAGGATTAAGCGTTGTAAGAACACGGGTTTTTCCGCCTTCTTCTGCAATTGATGACAAATAATCCAGCCCTGCTTCCCCCAGGTTATCATATGAAACCCCTGCAATCTGGACGCTTGAAACAGGAACCATTTTTTCTGCACCGAAAATATTTCCCAAAGCAACTAATATTTTCATTGCTTTTTGAGTTGCTTTTCCTTGTTTGCCGGAAAGCATTTCTTTTTCGAAATTGGTTAATTGCATTATTCAACACCCTTGTTATTCATTAAATTAATGGTAAATTGTTTAAATTCTTAATTAATTTCCTTCAATTTCTTTTCTTAATTTTTTAATGCTTGTGTGTTTATATCCATATTTCTTAAAATGTTTTTTTTCCATTTTCTCAATTTCTTTTATTTTTTCCATAAAATTACCTGTGCTTTTTCTTTTTTCTTGATTTTTTTATTTTAAACAATTTGTTTAGTTCTTTATTAGTCATTCTTTTGAGTCCATGTTTTTTAAAGTCTTCTTTTTCCATTTTCAAAATTTTTTTAATGTAACTTTCTGTTGGTTCTTTTAATTCAAATAAAAGTTCATAAGTTAAATCATGCAAATTCTTAATCAATTCATTCAATTCCTTTTTGCTTGGCTTCTCAATATGCGCTCCGCCAAAAACAATTACTTTTGTTTTCAGTGCTTTTGATAATTTTTTTGCCATTGGTTCAAATACAATTAATTCATGGTGTTTTTTGATTTTGATTGAATTAATTTTTTTTCCTTTTTCTGCAACCGCAATTCCCCCTAAATGAGGGCCTTCTTTATTTACTACTTTAATCCAGTAATCTTTGCCGGTTTTATTTAATTCCGCGGAGCAGTAACTTCTTTTTTTTCCTAAAGAAACTTTAATCAATTTAAAAACCTCTAGTTTTTAAAACTTTAAATTTTTTTTTGAAAAAATTTAAATCAATTAAATCACTTTCTTTCATTGTTTCATTAAAATATTTTGTGAATTTTGTTTTTTTAAGCAATTCATTTAATTTGTCTTTATTTATTTCAGTTTTTTCAAGCAATGCTTTGATGTCTATTTTGTCTTTTTTTATTTTTGATTTAAGCCAAGCACTTCTTTTGTCTGTTGGAGTTAATTGAGTGTGTTCAAATTTTCTGTCGCTTAATGCCTTTGTTTTATATATTAGCAAAAGTTCCGGTGTTGGGATTCTTGCAGTCTTGTTTTCGAAAACCCATTCTTTTGAATTTTTTTCCAATAAACTCCAAGGAATTTCAATTTTTTCTTTTTTTAATATGTTTTTGTTTGCATAAGAACAGGCATCCAAATATATGGTGTCAATTCCTTCCTTTGTTTTTACTTCTTTGAAATATTCTTTTGTAAACATCCCTTTTGATTTAAATTTTCTGGTTTTATAGTATGGGAGTAATAATTCATGAACTGTTTTTGTTGTCGGCAGCACCACATCGATGTCCCTTGATTTATGGTGTTTTGTGTAAGCCCATACTGCCCACCCCCCGATTATTATTGGGTGATATCCGTAAACTTTATTGTACCATTCAATGAATTGTTTCAGTTCTTTTTCTGATTCTTCCAGTGTTTTTTTGGAGTAATATTCATCCAATTCTTTCACCGAATTCTGTTTCAATTAATGCTTTTGTTGCATATGTTTGTTCATTGCAGATTAAATCAATAATTGTCCTTATCCTGCTTGTTAAACGCATTTTTCCTTTTTTTTCAGTTTCTGTTTCAAGGCACAAGTCTGGTTTAAATATATTGATTTGCGTATATCCTTTCGGTTCTGCCTGAAGTTCTTCAATTATTTTTTTGTCATTAGTGTAAAAGTTAATTGTTGGTTCATCTAAATATTCACTATAGTTTTCTAATGCAGTACTTAAGCAAAAAATCACTTTTCTTTTAATTAATTCTTTCATTACTGTTTTTTTATCTGTATTAATCGCTATTGATTTTATTTTATTGTTTTTCATTGACCTAACGAGATGAAATAACCCCATTAACTCTGTTGCTTGTAATATCATGTATTTTTTTTTCCTTTTTTCAATAAATTCTTTATCTCTTAACTTGTTTATTATTCTATAAACCCATGCTTTTGAAACTTTTGTGGATTTAATGATTTCTTCTGCAGTAAATTTTTTTTTCTTTAAAATAAAACTAAGGATTTTATATGTTTGTTTCTGGGTTACATTAAGAAAACTACTCATTTTAAGCACCAGTATTAAGTCTATTAAATAATAGACTATACACTATATAATAGACTAATGTTTTTAAAGCTTGGGTTCTCCTGAAGTTTCCTGAATTGGATATTATTTGCTGTACAGGAAACTAAGCACTTAAGTATTTTGCCTGCTTTTTGGTTCAAACCCTGCATTTCCGCGGAGCAGTAACTTCTTTTTTTTCCTAAAGAAACTTTCAAATTAAATCACTTAATTTAATTCAGTGCAATTAAAATTTTACTTTAACAAAATCCTTGTCTTTTCCTAGTGGCTTTGTTAAATCAAATCCAACTTTGGTTGTAATTCTTGTATTTGGATCAGCACTTGGGTCAAGTGAACTTCCTTTTTCATTAGGCATTATTATCAAGTCCTTGTCTGCCTGAAACCTTGTTGCCATGCTCCATTCAATTTCTTTTGGATCAAATATATTCACGTCTTCGCTTACAACAAAACAGTGCTTCATTGAAGAATGGCCTTTAAATGCTGCTTCAATTGCCTTTTTGGCTTCTTCGTCTGAATTTTTCTTTTTAATTTTAACAATCCCATGCAGCCAACTGCACCCTCCGGGAGAAATCAATACATCCAAGCATTCAGTTACTTTATTTACTTCATTGAATATTGTTGGTTCTCTTGGAGTGCCCATTAGTATTTTATGTTCTAATCCTCCTGGAAGCAGTGCTTCAAATACTGCGTTTTCTTTAACTGAAATTTTTTCAACAGTAAAAACAGGTTGTTTTCTGATAATGTCAAGTGTTCCGGTAATGTCAATGAATTTTCCTTCTTCATGCAGTTCATTTGCATCAATATATCCTTCAAGAATTATTTCAGTGTTTGCCGGAACAGGCAATTTATGTAATGGTGATTTTGTTAATGGAAGTTTTTGTAAAGTGTTTGCAATTTCTAATTCAAACACTCCAAAAGCAGGGCTTGTTGCTACTCCAAGCAAAGTATTTGGCGTTGAGCCAATACAACAAGCTACTTTTACTTTTCCTTCTGATTCCTGAATTATTTTATGCAAATTCCTTTCAAGAATCCGCAGCACCATTTTGTTTTTCTCAAAAATCATTCCTCTTTGAAAAGAAGCATTTAATTCTCCATTAATTCCTTTTGCAACAAAATAACCACTTGACATATATTTTCCGTTTTCTTCTTTTACATGTCTTAAAAAAGGTAATTTTGTTAAGTCGTTTCCGAAATCATTAAATTTAGCTTCAGTTAATTCATTTTTTGTTGGTGAATTTAATGCTTTAATCATTTTTTTAGTGATTTCTTTTCCTTCACATCCAAGAAATTCAGCAACATCTTCTTTTGAACAATATAAATTTGCACAAACATTCATTTCAAATCCTTTTACATTTGAAAACAACGCTGGTTTGCCGTCTAATTCATGCATTTTTTTTGCAATTTCAAATTCAGTTGAAAGTGCTTCTTTTACTTCAATTAATTTTCCTTTTTCTTTTAAATAATTTAAAAATTCATTAATATTTGAATACATTTTTTTCACCTTTAAACTTCTTCTTTTCTAATTATTTTTGGGATTGAATCAAAGTCTTTGTCAAAAGAATAAAGTGTTTTTATTCCAAAGTCAAGCATTAAAGCAATATTAGTGCAGTCAGTAAAACTTAATTTATCAAATTTTTTAAATAGTTCAATTGCCATTGCAAGGTGTTTGTGTTCAACTTTTAGCATTATAAGTTCTGAGTTGATTAATAAATCAAGCAATTTGTTTGCTTCTGTTTTGCCTTTTCTTTTTTTTGTTAAAGTAAGTGTTTCAGTAAGAACATAATCTGAGTAAAAAATTTTCTTTTTACTTTCGCTTAACTCCGTCAAAAGCTTTTTTGCTTTTTTGTGATATTTGTCTTTTTTTACAAATCCGGCAAACAAAACACAAGTATCTACAAATCCCATTTAATCAAACCCGCAAACAATTAAATCGTGTTCTTTTACAACATCGAATTTTTTGTCTTTTTCATTTCCTTCACAAGCGCCAATTAATTCTTTTAAGCTTGTTTTCTTTTTTGGCCTTAAAATTATTTCATTGTCCAAATCCAAGACTTGAATTTCTTGTCCTGGTTTTAATTTATGTTTTTTTCTGCTTTTAGCCGGCAAAGTGAATTGGAACCCTTTTGAAAGAGTTATTGTTTCAACTTCATAAGTCATAAAACCACCTATATATTATGTTCTTCATTATTTTTAAACCCTTTCATTAGAAAAGCTATTTCTAATGAGAATCCCATCTTTTAATGAAATTATTTTCAATTCCTAAAACATCAAGTATTTTGCTGGTAATAAATGATTTTAAATCAGTTAATTCCTTTGGCTTATGGTAAAATCCTGGAGATAAAGGCAGTACTATTGCTCCGTACATTGCGAGATCATACAAGTTTTTTAGCACCGGTGAACTCAAAGGTGTTTCTCTTACACAAAGAATTAATTTTTTTTTCATTTTAAGCATATTATCTGCTGTCCTTGAAATCAACGTCCCGCAGTTTGCATTAGCAATTTCTCCTGCTGTTTTAATTGAACAAGGAATCACAATCATTGCATCAATTAAATAACTTGAACTTGAGGGCGCAGCAGCTAAATCTGAATTATCATAAACCTTTGAAGCCAATTTCTTTAATTCACTTAAAGAAGTATTTTCTTCTTCTAATTCAATTATTTTTTCCGCATAATCTGAAACAATTAATTCAACTTCAATTTCTTTTATTTTATTTAATTCTTTAAGTAAATGAACTGCATAACCTATTCCGCTTGCACCGCTTAAAGCAATAAGAATTTTCTGTTTCATTTTAATTTCCTTTATTTACGCTTTCACTCCAATCATTGTTTTTTTTGCATTAACTCCTTGTTCTTCAAATGCTTTTGCAACTTTTTCTTGTAATTCTTTTCCAGGAGTTAAGCAAAGCATTAATCCGCCTCTTCCTGTTCCGGTTAATTTTGCCCCAAAAGCCCCGTTTTCTAAAGCAATTTTCTGCATTTCATCCATTAAATCGCTTGAAACAGTGATTCTTTGTAATAGTTTGTGGTTCTGATTCATAAGCCGTCCAAGAATTTGCGTTTCTCCGTTTTTTAATGCATTCAATCCTTCTTCATATAATTTCAAGTATTCTTTTGTAATTTCTTCAAATTCTTTTGGGTTTTTTTCTTTCCATTCTTTTACTTCTGCAACAATTTTTTTTGTTTCCTGCGTTACTCCTGAATTCGCTAAAACAATTTCAATCGGTTCTTTTATTTTAATTAATTCAATTTTGTTTTTTCCTCCAGTTAAATTTTTTGTGAATGAAATCATTCCACCAAAAACCGCACAAGTATTATCAATTCCGCTTGCTGGTCCGCTTCCTGCTTCTTCTGCTAAAAAAGTCGCTTCATTAATTTGTTCATCATTTAATTTTTTTTCAAGTTTTTCATTTAATGCCCTTGCAATTGATGCAGCTAATGCAGCACTTGCCCCAACCCCTGAAGCGCAGAATAAATTTCCTTTTAATGAAATTTTTATTTTAGAATTTTCATTTAATTCAAATGAATTCATTAATGAATTTAATTGTCTTTGAATTTCGTTTTTTTTCTTTTCTTTGTAACCAGAAGTTTGAGGGCGTTCATCAATGAATTCAAATGAATCTGAATCCTCAATTACTGTTTCTGCATAATCACTTATTGCTGAAGCAATTCCAGGCAAACCATAAACAACAAAATGTTCTCCGAATAAAATTGTTTTTCCAAAACCGATTCCTGAATTCATTTAATTTCACCTTGATTAAGCCCTGTTGCGAAGCAACAGTGCAACGCCCGCCAGCCGGCGTGACGGCTGAAATGTTCTCCGAATAAAATTGTTTTTCCAAAACCGATTCCTGAATTCATTTAATTCACCTTAAATAAATATGGTCATGGTGCTGCAGGTCTTCAAACCTTATCATTTTATCTTTTCGGTTGAAGTGAAATATCAGGACAAAATGCGAGTCAATGTGCACGCGCTTCATTTCCTTTAAATCGTATTTGAGATTTTTGTATCTGTCTGGGTTGTCACACTTTATTATCTCATCCATTTTGTTTGTTGCGGCAATATAGCGCACCCTGTCTTTTTTAAGTATTTTCTTCAGTATTTTCTGCAGCTTTTCGCTCACTTCAGGCGTGAACATTTTCAATTTCCCTTCTTAGCGCTTCAATGCTTGCAAACTTTTTGAATTTTCCTGAATCTATTTTTTGGAGCTCTTTTTTGTATTCAGGCCTTAATTCTGGTTCGAGGAGTTTTTCCTCGAATTGCTCAATAATCAGGTTTATCGCATTGGATTTGTTTTTCAAGCCGAACTTTCCCTTGATTATGGAAACAACCCTGTCCTGACGCTCGCTTAAAGTTACAACTGTTTGAGTCATAAAAAACCCCCATTTTATAATAAAATATAATGATTTGTTACAATTTATATTCTTTTTGTTTTTGGTGTTCTGCTTACTCCATTACCTTGAATTTGTACCCATAAGCAATTGGTCCTTCTGGGTCAATGTCACTTATTTTTCTGAATACTTTTTTTACTTTTGAACCGATTTTAATTGAGTCTTTTTTTGAGTCAACGATTTGTGATAAAATTCTTGTTTTGCTTTCATTTTCTAATTCAATTATTGCAAGAAAGTAAGGGGTTTCTTTTTCAAATCCAATTGGCCCCACAAAAACTTCTGTGAATGAATAAATTATTCCTTCTTTAGGCAAATCAATGAATTCAAGTTTTCCTTTTCTTCTGCATGTAGGGCAGATTGTTCTTGAAGGAAAAAATTCTTCTTTGCATGTTAAGCATTTGTTTCCTTCTAAATTATATCTTTGATTCATTTTTCTCCAAATTGATGGCAGTCCTGGCATAAAATCACCTCGCTCTCCTGAATGCATGCATTATTACTGTGGCTCCGCTTCCCCCGACATTATGTGTTAAGCCGATTTCTGCATTCTTTACCTGCCTTTTATCAGCCATGTTATTTAACTGATAAAATGCTTCAACTACTTGTGCAACTCCTGTTGCTCCCACCGGATGGCCTTTTGCTTTTAATCCTCCGGAAGGATTAATTGGAATTTCTCCGTCTAATGCAGTTCTTCCTTCTTCTGCCGCTTTTCCGCCTTCGCCTTTTTTGAAAAAACCAATATCTTCTGATGCAAGCAATTCATTTATTGAAAAGCAGTCATGCACTTCAGCAAAAGAAATTTGTTTTGGAGTTAATTTTGTCTGTTCAAATAATTGTTTTGATGCAATTTTTGTTGCATTTAATTCAGTTAATGTTTTTCTGTCGGCAATAGCCAAAGTATCTGATGCCTGGCTTGAGCCAATTATTTCAATTGCCTTATCAGTTAATTTTTTTGCTTTTTCTGTTTCCATTAAAATTGCTACTGCTGCTCCATCGGTTATTGGTGAACAATCCAATAATTTTAATGGTGATGCAACATATCCTGAATTCATTACTTGTTCAATTGTTATTTCTTTTTGAAATTGTGCATTAGGATTTAATGCTCCGTTTTTATGGCTTTTAACTGAAATTGCCGCCAGTTGTTCTTCAGTTGTTTTGAATTCATGCATATGTCTTTTTGCAAGCAATGCATATAATGCTGGAAAGGTTGCTCCGTGAAATAATTCTGTTTCCTGGTCTCCTGCGCCTCCTAATGCAACAGTTACTTTTTCTGTTGAAACTTCAGTCATTTTTTCCACTCCGCCAACTGCAACACAATCATATTGTCCTGAAGCAACTGCAAAATAACCTGAACGAAGTGCAAGCGAACCTGAAGCGCATGCTGCTTCAACTCTTGTTGAAGGAATCGGATTCAAACCTAATTGATCAGCAATTAATGCGCCTACATGTTCTTGCCCGATTAATGCCCCTGAAGCCATGCATCCGCCATACACTGCTTGAATGTCTTGTCCTTCAATTTCTTTTCCTAAAGCATTAATTCCTGCTTCAGCAATAAGTTCACGAAATGACTTATTCCAATGTTCTCCGAATTTTGTTTGACCCGTGGAGACTATAGATACACTACGCATTAAATTCCCCCCTTATAAAATTCTTTTGGATTAATTTTCCCTTTTAAAATTTCTTTTCTTTCTTTGATTTTTGTATGTGGTGGACAAAAACCAAACTGTTTCCATATTTCAATTTTTGTTTGGTGTTTTGAACTATTTGTCCCTATTTTTTTTATAAAATTATTTACTTTTTCGTTTCCTCTTATTATTAATTTATGTTCAGGTGAACAATTTCTGTTTTTTCTAATTGTTGTAAATACTGTCGGTTTTATTACAAAATCTTTCAAGATTTTTGCAGTTTGTTCGATTAATTTTTTTGAAGCTAAACTTCCGATTATTGTTGGGTAATAATGGTATTTTTTATGTTGTTTATTGAAAGTAACTGAAAAATCAGTATCAAACAACCCCCCTCACAAACGCCGCTTTTATTTCATTTTTTCCTTCTCTTATTTGTTTTGGGATTTCTACTATTTTAGTTTTGTTTCCTTTTGGAAAGTTTAGAACTCTACTTTTAAAAGTATAAATTGCTTTTGATGAAAAACAAAAACCAATTAAATTCCCGCCACATCTTAGTTTCGGTTTTAATTCTAAATTGTAAACTTTTTTAAGCAATTTTTTTATATGGTTAAAATAAAATTCTTTTTCTTCTATTGGGTCTCCTCCAATGGAGTAAATATATTGTGGTTTTCCTCTTTGAGAATAAAGACATCCGTCCCCTGCGTGTAATCCACTTTCTTCTGCTACTAATTCATCAATTTTTTCTGGAATGTTTACTCCAATTGATTCGTCCTGTAAACTGAATTCTACTCCTTTATAGTTTATTTTCTCTTTATTGCATACATATTTATTTGAAGCTTTTTTTAATTCTGTTAAAGAGTCAAAATAGCAATTTATTATTTTGTGTGATTTGTATCCTGCTTTTTTTGTTATTTCTCTGCTTGATGCATAATATGGTAAATTTTTTATAGCTTCAATTAATCTTTCTTTTGGAGATTTAATGTCTATTCCAATCTGTTTGAATAAATTTATTTTAGAACCAAAATGGTATGCTACTGCTTTTCTTGAAGCAAACCTAGCATACTTTGTAATTTGTGTATTTGATGCTTTTGGGCCTAAAGCTGTTGCAGCTTCTAGAATTCTTTCTTTACTTGAATCTTTTGACATGTAAAAATTTTCGTTTTTTAATATATATTGGTTTCCCAAGTACACTTCCGATGCGAAATTAGCTGACACACTTCTCATTTTCATTCACCTTTAATTTTTCCTCTATGTTGAATGTATTCAGCATAATCAACATATTGTTTTTCTTTTATTGCTTCAAGCAAAGGAATTTTCATTCTTTTTCCTTCAATGTTTTTTGTTGCTTCTAATACAAATGAATCACTTCCTGCTCCTGAACCATAACTTGTAACTAAAATTTTATCTCCTTTATTTGCTTTATCTAATACACTTACTAATCCAACCATTGCTGAACCAGAATAAGTGTTTCCGATTAATGGAGTGATTAATCCCTGCTGAATTTGTTCTTCTGTAAAGCCCATTTTTCTTGAGACTTCTTTTGGAAATTTTCCGTTTGGTTGATGAAATACTGCATATTTGAAATCACTTGGTTTTAAATTAGTTTTTTCAAGCATTGCTTTTGTTCCATTCATTACATGCTTGAAGTAAGCAGGTTCTCCTGTAAACCTGCCTGCATGAGAAGGAAATTCTGCATGCTGTCTTCTCCAAAAATCAGGAGTATCAGTTGTAAATGAAAGAGTGTCAATTATTTCAGCAATTATTTCTTCTTTTTTGTTTCCAATAATAAATGCTGCTCCTCCGCTTCCTGCAGTGTATTCCAATGCATCTCCAGGCCTTCCTTGGGCTGTATCTGCCCCGATAGCCAAACCATATTCAATCATTCCTGAATTAACCAGGCCCATACACATTTGAATTCCTGCAGTTCCTGCCTTGCATGCAAACTCTAAATCTGCTGCCATGAAATAAGGCCCTGCTTTGATTGCATCCCCCACAATTGAAGCAGTTGGCTTAACCGCATAAGGATGTGATTCGCTTCCGACATAAACTGCGCCGATTTTTTGGGAGTCAATTCCTGAAACTTCCAATGCAATTCTTGCCGCTTCAACTGAAATTGTTGCTGCATCTTCATCAATTGCACCTAAAGCTTTTTCCTTTAAGCCAAGCCCTGCAGCTATTTTTTTTCCGTCTTTTTTCCAGACTCTTGCAATTTCCTCAATTTTAATCCTTAATTTTGGAACAAACGCTCCATATCCAACAATTCCAGCCATAAATTTCACCTTTTGATTTAATTTATTTTTTTTTCTTTATTTTATTTTTTTTTAAATTTACTCAATCAATTTTTTTTATTTTTTTAATTAAATTTCATGTTTTTTTTTAATTTTATTTTCCCCTCATTTCTTTAATTATTTTTTCCGCGTTTCCCTGTGAAATATTTTTTTCTGAAATCATTTTTTCCGCTGTTTTTTCGATTTCTTTTCCTTTTGCCCCTGCATTGAATGCAATGTTTTTTGCATGCAAACGCATATGCCCTTTCTGAATTCCTTCAGTTGTAATTGCATTCATTGCTGCAAAATTCTGCGCCAATCCAACGCAAGCCATAATGCATTCCAGTTCTTTTACATTATTTATTTCCATTAATTTAATGCATGCGCTTGCGGAAGGATTTACTTTTGTTGCTCCGCCCACAATTCCGATTTGAATTGGAATTTCAATTTCGCCTATAAGGTTTCCTTCTGCATCTTTATAATATTTTGTTACAGGCATGTATTTTCCTTCTCTGCATGCAAAACAATGCACTCCTGCCTCTATTGCCCTGAAATCATTTCCTGTTGCAATTGCCACAGCGTCAATTCCATTCATTATTCCTTTATTATGCGTTGCCGCCCTGAATTCGCTTAATTTTGCAAATTCATTTGCTTCAATAATTGACTGGATTATTTTTTCTGCTTCATTCCTGTTTTCATTTAATTTTTCCTTTTTCCATACTGCTTTTGCCTTCACTTTCCTGTAAATTGCATTATTTGAAATGATTTTCATTAACGCAGTTCCCTGCGTTAATTCCTCCAGTTTTGGCGCAAGTTTTTCAAGCAATGAATTGACCGTGTTTGCGCCCATTGCGTCCTTGCAGTCAACAATTAAATGCACTTCAATCCATTTTTCTTTCAGCTTTTTTGCAGTGATTTTTTTTGCCCCTCCGCCGAGTTTTTCAAGAATTGAATCATTGCCTGAAATAAATTCAATTAATTCTTTTTCTTTTTCCTTAATTAATTCCACTGCTTTTTTTTCCTTAACTTCAGTCAGTAAAATCTGTCCAATCATCAATGAATCCTCTGCTTTTGCCTCAAACCCAGAGCTTAACTTGGCTGCCTTTGAAGCAGCCGCAACAATTGATGATTCTTCTGTTGCCATTGGAATTAAAACAGGTTTTCCATTGATTACAAAATTCACTGCAATTCCAATGGGAAAAGTTATTCCGCCAATTACATTTTCAATCATTCTGTCTGCATTTTCTTTTCCAAGTGAACCGAAATTATTTATTTTATCAATTTCTTCTTTTGCAATGCCTGAATCAATCAGTTTTTTCTGCCTTTCTTCAATGCTTAGCTTATAGAAGCCGCTTAGTTCAGAATTCATTCCAATACCTTGAATATAAAAAGTTTTAAACAACTATTTAAATAACTTCGTCAAAAGCTTAAATTTATTACGTTATTTAACGTAATTTAATCAGTTTTGCTATTGGTCCTTTTTTTATTACTAGCTCTTTTTTTACTGGGTATCTTCTTTGGCCGTCAATTACCACTTCTACTTCGCCTCTTTCAAAATGGTATGCCCTGATGACAAAAGTGTCAGGCACAATTATTGAGTTGTTTTTTAAGTCAATTGAATTGAATTCAACAAACCCGAAAATATTTGGCTGGGATTTAATTACCGGTCCTCCTGCTGAAACATTATGCCCTGTTGACCCTGTTGGAGTGCATATAAGAAATCCGTCGCTTCCCTGCGTTCCGATAAATTCATTATCCAAATCAATCCTGTACCTTATTAATCTTCCCGCATGCTTTGGAACCAATGTAATGTCATTTAATGCAGGAGGCAGTATGGTTCCGTCTGCCAATGCCCTTAAACGGGTTAATTCAGTTATTTCAAATTTTCCTTCAGTGAAGTCATCAATTTTTTTCCAGAAACTGCTTTCAGTTTCTTCCAGCAAATACCCTTTTCTTCCGAAATTCACCCCTAATACAGGAATGTCTTTTCTTAATTTATGGAATGTTGCCAGAAGCGAGCCGTCCCCGCCAAAACTCAGCACTGCATCGCAGTTGAATTCGCTTAAAAAATACTTTCCTTTTTTCGGATGGAATTTTTTATTCAGCTGAATCTGAATTCCTTTTTTTTCAAAATACTGGATTGCCTTTTCCGCGGCGGCAATTGCTTTTGGACTGTTCTGTTTTCCATGAATTCCGATTACTTTCAGCTTAGGCATATGAAATTTTTAGAATAAAAGAGTTTAAATAAGGTTATAATTCAGAAAACTAATTGTTTAATTGTTCCTTTATTTTAATATTCATTAAAATTAATTTGTTTTATGCTGCTTTTCTTTGTTGTGGTAGAATAAGCTGAGCTAACCCGATTTCAGTTAATGTTTCTTCATGGGTTTTTCCCTTTGTTCTCTCATAAATATAATCCCACCTTTTTCCTTCCGGAACAAATTTGTAAACCCATTGCCCTATTTTTTTTCCTGTTGAATAAACCCAGTAAGGTTCCTCATATTCGGGGGGCTGTGTTGGTTTTCTTTCTGAATCTTTTTCCAAACCTGGTCTTCTGTCTAATTCATTCTTAGTTGGAAACCCTACTTTTTTGTCAATTTTAAAGATTCCTTTTTCTAATCCATAAACCCTGTCTGCAGCTTCAGCGAAAGGGACATCGATTTGGATTATTCCCATTTCCTGTAATGCATGAATAGTTTCATGAATTGGAGTGGTTGCTGAGTACTCAACTTTGTTAAAACCTTTTCTCATCTGCATTTTTCCTTTTTCTGTAGCTATCCCTGGATAAATAGTGCCTTCTTCTGAAAGATAACCATGCAATTCTTTGCCTTCATTATGAATATGTTTAAGTGCCTTTTTTGGGTCTCTGCTTTCTGGTTTTAATGCACTTCTAATTGATACTGATGTTTTTGCAAATCTTGATTCAATTCTTCTTTTTAGAGATTCGCGTTGTTCTGGTGTTAGCCTGCTTCCAAAAATTTTAACTGCAAAATCAATCTGTCCTCTTACTTGATTTATTTCTTTGGGGCTTAGTCTTGTGCCAAAAATTCTTCCTCTTTGGGTAGGCAAAGGCGTGCCCCTGTGCTTATCAGAGCTATTCACTAGTTCCCTTTTTCTATACCATGTACTGCTTAAAAATCTTTCCCCCAGCTTTGAAACTGCTTCCCTTAAAGCTTTAGGATTAACTCCTCTGGGAATTCTTCCGGTTCTAATAAAATAACTTGCAGGGCTCATCCTTCTTCCATTAAGTAAA
>JBDRGO010000004.1:0-13927 GCA_043817715.1 Candidatus Iainarchaeum sp.
AACAAAAACAATACAAATAATAATTTAAAACAAATTAAAAAAAAATAAAAATAACAACAATAAAAAAAAATAAAAAAAAAAACAATAAAAAAAAATAAAAAGAAAAAAAAAATTAAATTAACAAGAATAAAAAAAATAAAAAGAAAAAAAGAAATTAAATTAATTTCTTTTAAGGCTTAATCGGGAAAACAACACAGCATAATTCATTTTCAAGATCGGTACAGCAGCCAGTAAGTTCAATAGTACTATATCTTTCAGGAAGATCTTCCTTAATAGTTTCAGAACAGAAAGCGGCTAATTTTGATTCCTGTGAAGAAGGACTTATGAAAGTTAAGGTGTTTCCAGTGGATTCAAAATAAGTATCCCTTTCCCCTGTTGAAAAGCACACCTGTTCAGGAACCAACGGAGAATTTTTTCCTACAATCGCCTTTGAAGACAAACCACCATCATTTTTGTTGAAAGTAATTGCCTGCCCTGATTTATGCACAACATAAGGCGTTCTGTAAGCCTTGTTTAACTGTTCTTGTGCAGTGTCAACTGCATTGCCTTGAATATTAACAACCCCTCCCAATAGCATCATTAAAATTCCAAGAATTGCCAAAGCAACAACTCCTGCAATTAAAATATTAAAAACACTTGAAGCCTGTCCTTTATCATTCATTCAAAATCACCCTTTCTTTAAAAACAATTCAATAATCAAAATAAATTAATAATCAAAAAAGAAGTAAAAAGAAGTATTTAAAGCTAACGAAATTGAATGCAAAACAGGATTCAGGGAAATTAATTTCCAAAGTACCCATTAAAGAAATTAACTGCATCCCTGCTCAAGTTTTTTGCCGAAACTTACAGTGCATTCAATTGACTGAAAACAGTCTTCTGCTGTGGGGCAGCATTTAATGAATACATCCAAATCCATTGATTTTTCAAAAGAAACAGTTTTCCCATCAGAACTTACCTCAATTAAGGCATTGTCTTTTGCCTCAAAATCAATGCATTCAGCGGAAATGCCTGTTTTTAAGGAAACAAATTTAGAGCTCATGCTGCCTGAATTGAATGCAATTCCTTCAACAACCAAAACATCCCCGTTCGGCTGGTTTGCTGCAGTCAAAATTTTTTCATTGAATCTCTGCCCTGAAATTGCATATCTCTGGTTTTCAAAATAACTTATTGCCGAAACAACTATTACTAAAATAAACAAGCCGATTACTGCCTGAACCAATAACTCAAAAACAGGGCCTGCCTGCCCTTTGGAATTCAATTCAATCACTTAACCTGCAATTAAAACAAAACAATTTTTTGCAATTCAACTCAACCACTTAACCTGCAATTAAAATAAAACAATTTCCTGCAAATTCATTTAATTTCACTTAACCTGCAATTAAAATAAAACAATTTCTGCAATCCAAATTTCCTGAAATTCATTTTATCATAAAAGCTTTTTTCATTAATTCACTTAACCTGCAAAAATTCATTTAATTTTTTTTACTGGTTCAATTTACCCTGCAAACCCTCCGATGAATAAATCACTTGCAATCACTGATGCAATGAAAACAATTATTGCAACAGGGAGTGCCTTGGCTAAATTAATTTTAACCAATAAATTATTTTCAGAGCTTACCCTTGTTGTGAAATAAGTCATTATTGCAACCAATTCAATAATGTAAATTGCTAAAATGAAAATGAATTCAGTTGGGGTTGCAACAGTGCTTACGCTTGAAGTGTCAATAAATGAATTCATAGTGCTTCCTGAAAACATGGAAGAAACCCCTTCCCCTATTCCACCCAATCCTCCAGGCAAGGCGCTTAAATCCATCTGGGACTGTGTTGCCTCCAACTGCCCTGAAGAAGCAATTGAAAACAAGGTAAGCACAACCACTTTCTGCAAGGAAACAGTTATTCCTAAAACAACAGGCGCAATAAATAATGACAAAGTGGACATCATTTCAGTTACATCGCTTAAAAGCAAAGTAAGTTTTTTTGAAACCTCTTCCGCATTCTGCAGCTGAATTGACAAGGCAATCATTGTTCTTGCAGCAACATTCACGCCCAAATTCACTGAATTAATCAACAGCCTCATTGAAGTTGCAATCATTTTGCTTGGAATGTCCTTTAATGCCCCGAAATTTTTGTCAAAAACCGCTTGCTCTAAAGGCATGGACATTACTGTAATGTTTTCAAGAATCCTTTCATAAACAATGCTGATTTTATAATTTGGAAGGAATTCCTTCACATGCTTTAATGCATTTTCCAAAGGCTTGTTTTCCCCCATTCTTGAAGCAAGAATATACAGTGAATCCTTGAATTCTGATTCCATCTGCTCAACTTCCAATTGGGCTTTTCTTCGATAAATGTTTGAATAATAAAAATAAACAAAAGCCAATGCAGAAAGCGTAAGCATTAATCCGAAAACAAAATTATTCGGCGCAACATTGTTTCCTTTCTTCATGTAAAAAATTTTTTCCTCCAAAAGAAGCCTTTGCTTGATTAATTCAAGCCTTTCCGCTTCATCCAAACGCATTCCTGCAAATTCCTTGGAAATATCCCTGTACATCTCCCCCGGAGGGTCAAAAGAAAAATAATCCGGCGCATCATTTTCATTAATTAATCCCCTTTTCAACTGGACATCATAAGCGCTTTGGTCAGGAGATAAAATAAAAACAGGATCCTCTTCACCAAAAATAAATTTAGGAGGAATTCCCTGCGTTGAAACAAAAAAAGAAAATGCCAAACCAAAAATTAAAACCAGAACCAAAACAAAAGGAATTGACATTCTTATTCCTGAAACAATCATTGTTCCTTTTTTCGGCAAACCAGGATAATTGTCAGGAATTTTAGGGGATTCATGCACAGGAGGCTTTTTATAAATAAGGCTTCTTGCAAGCAAAAAAGTCCCGCCAGGAATTAAAAAAATATATAAAAAACCCAGAACAATTGGATGGGCTATCGGCGCCCCGGAAAAGCTTGAACCAACCGGCAGAATAATTATTAAAATCAATGGAAGCAATACACCTAAATAAAAAAGCATTATGCTTGGCTGGGAAAGCCCTCTGGCATAATTCTCCATTTTTTCCTTGACTGAAGAAAGCACTTCACTCATTGTTTTATCCAATAATGCATAGCGTTTTGCCTCAGTGTTTTCAATAACTGAAGCCCTTACACGCATTAATGCCTGCTTGAATTCAGATGAAAATTTTCCCCAGCGATAAGCCAATTTGTCAAGCCCTTCTGAAAGCGATTTATGCACTCCAATCTGGACATCCCAGATAAGTTTCCTGAAATCCTCTGCAATTTTTCCTTTTCCATGGTCTGCGGAAAACTCAATTGCCTTCTCCAAATTAGGAACCAGCTTCATTGACATAACCAGGTATCCAATCAAGTCAGGCATGTAAGTCAAGGACATCATCTGCTCATGCTTTGCCATGCTCAAAGGATACTGCTGGACAAAATAAAATGCATAAAATGCCCCTGCCAGCCAGGGGAGAAAACAGATTGCCTGAATCAATAAAGCATTTCCTTTAAATAATCCTGAAAGAATATCCCCTAAAAGAAGCAGGCAAA
Organism: Candidatus Iainarchaeum sp.; assembly: GCA_043817715.1. Classification (GTDB taxonomy): domain Archaea; phylum Iainarchaeota; class Iainarchaeia; order Iainarchaeales; family JAFGBZ01; genus JAFGBZ01. Next base: position 3,559 of record JBDRGO010000004.1, read on the forward strand.
TTGTTCCGATTAAAAAAGCAATAATAACGGAAATAATCAAAGTTGCCTTAATTAATGCATCAAATTCCCTTGGATTTAACTCCCAATCCATAAATTCAATTGCGTCCCTGTTCTGGTCAGAAAATCTTTTTGCAGTTCCCAAAACAGGAAACATTGAATAAATTTTTTTTGCATAAGCAACAAATTTAGGAAATTTTTTTTTCACCAGCTTTGTTTCCCCAAGCGAATCAGAAAAGTCATCAATTGAAACAGAAATCTGGGAATAGCGCTCTCCCAAAGAACTTTCCTTTTCACCGAATTTTTTTGCCATAAAAAACCATCGCATTCATTTTCTGAATATTTTAATCTGCTTTATCCTGAATATTTTAATCTACTTTAATTTCATCTTCATTTTAATTTATTCTAATTTTCAGTTACTTTAATTTTATGAACTTTTTATTCCATAAACATTTTCCTTTTATGCATTTATTCTTTTTCTTTCCATAAAAATCATTCGCTTTCCTTATCTGCATTTGCTTTCTTTAATTTAATCAGCCTTTTAACCATATGAGATTTAACCCATTCACTCCATTCATTAAACACTTCAGCATAATCAACCGAGCCGTTTTCCTGCAATTGTTTTTCCTTTAAAATCAATAATTTATTGTTTGCAGGAACAGTATTTTCTGCCTCCAATAATTCAGGAATGCTGAATTCATTCTTTAAATCAACCAAATAATCCTTGCTTTTTGCACGGATATTAATGGAAGCCCAGATTTCCTTAATGCTCATTCCGGTTAAACGCGAAATTTTATTGAATATGTCTGATTCCTTTAAATTATCCTCAATTAAATCCAATGAATCCTTTTTTGCCTCATAACTCATTAAATCAAGCAAACCCCCTTCTTCAGCAGGGTCCTTATTCCAGTGCTTTTTCACTTCAGTTATTTCCACAACCCTCCTGAATCTTTTCAATGAGCCTCCGAAACGGATTGGGCGCGCAACAACAACCAAATCAGTTGCTTTAAATGAAGTAGTGGGAACCTCCAAATCATTCACTACCCTGTCCCAGACAGAATAAGCACTGTCAGCATGCAATGTGCCCATTACAACATTTCCTGCAGCGCCAACACGCATTGCCTCATAAAGGACCTTTGCTTCGACACTTCTCACTTCTCCCACAACCAAAGCAGAATCGCCTAAACGCAAAGCAGTCCTTAAAGCATCAGCAGGAGAAACTTCAGTTGAATCCTTTGCCCCTCCAATAGGGGCAGAAGTTTTCATTCTCTGAATATTAAATCCAATGTCTTTCATGTAAGGGACTGCTAATTCCAAAGTGTCTTCCTGCACAAGTATTCTTTGATTTTGAAGAATTTCAAGCATTAAAGCATTCATCAAGGATGTTTTTCCCGAACCCCTTGAGCCGGCAACAATCATTGTGCTTGAGGAATCAATTAAAAAAGAAAGCAATCCAGCAGCCATTGGGGAAACAAATTTGTTGTCAATGAACTGCGGCAAAGTCCAAGGAGTCAATTTATGCAAACGGAAAGCAAAAGCCGTTCCATCAGGAGACAAAGGCGGGCCGATTAAAGCAAGCCTTGTATCCAATCCAGGCAGGTCAAAATCCAATACAGGATGCGCTTCATCAAACGGGCGGCCGCTCATTGCACGGATTTTTGAACTCATTGAATCTGCTTCTTCAGGAGAATAAAGAACATTTGTCTGGCATTGGCCAAAATCAGAATGGACAATATACAACGGCTTCTGGCCAATAGGGGAATCCAAATAAATATCAGTTATTTTCCTGTCAGACAATAATACTTCCAATACACCGTAACCGACAGTGTAACGCGCAACAATTTCACTTAATTCAATTATTTCATCCTTTGAAATTGAAATATTGTTTTTCTTCGCAAGGTCAAGAATTGTGGACTGATAAATTCTTTCAAAATATTTCCTGCTCTGCGCAAGGCTTGACAAAGAAGTTCTTCCAGGGCGGTATTCAGAAACAACTTCCTTTGTTTTAGTCAATAAAAAATATTTGTCAGGGCTTAAGGAATATTCAGGCAAAGTAATGAAATACAAATTTTCAGTCCTTGAAGGATGATTAAAAATCTGAACGCTTGAAGCATTAACTGAATACTCATCCAATAATTCAAGGGTTTCGGTTTTTTCAAACAATAATCTTGAACCGATAAATGAAGGCTTTACCTGCACCTTGAAAAAAGAACGGTACAAGCCCAAAGAATCAGGAACCCTCTTTAACTGAATCAATAATTTTCTTACTTTTGAAATCAATTTTGTTTTTTCAAGTTCATCCTTTATTTTCTTCAATGAATTAAAATACACTAAAGCTTTTTGTTCTTCAGGAATTTCATTCAAGCGCTTTTTTTCATTCCTTAACGCAACAATGCATTCCAAGTAAGCAGCAATAGGGTCAAACAATAAAACCTCATGCGCTATCCTCACCAAAACATTATGCCTTTCCCCGAAAATCTCTTCATTCTCTTTTTTGGGGTCGCCTAAATTAACATAAGACCATATTGACTCAATTTCAAATTTAGAGATAATTTGGGCAACTTCAGAAAACAATTCAGTCTGTTCTTCATTGTAAACCCTTTCATAAACTTCAGCCAGAACAATTACTTCAGCTTCAACTTCCTGCAATAACTTCAATACATGGTTCCTGCATGCACGGTCATCTGAAAGAGAAGAAGAATAAACACAATCACGGCAGTCAATTAAAAGATTCTTTTTTCCGCCTGATTCCTTAACAACAAAAGGACCAACCTCAAAACCGCCTATCTTCAATCAAAAAACCCCTAAAAGAATTCACCCATAAGTCAGTTATATATAAAAAAAACTTGTTATTATATATTTCTAATAAGAAAAAAGAGAAAAAAACAATTTCGCACCGGAACTCTGCTATCAAAAACATTTAAAACCGCTAAAAACAATTTAGTTTTAAGGTGAAAAAATTGAGTAAAAAAAATGCTTTGGTTGTATTTGAAGATAAGAAAATTCGAAGAATTTGGTTTAATGAGGAATGGTTTTATTCAGTAATTGATATTGTTTAAATTCTTTCAGAAAGCCCGACACCTAGACAATACTGGGGCAAAGTTAAGGATAGGGACTTCATTGCACTTGAACTGTCCCCAATTTGGGTACAGTTGAAATTACCTGCAGAAGATAAGAAATTAAGACTAACTGATTGTGTGAATACAAGAAATGCTTTCCGTTTAGTTCAATCAATTCCATCCAAAAAAGCAGAGCCATTCAAACAATGGCTTGCCCAATTAGGACAAGAAAATTGAAGAAAGAAAAACAAAAAAAAGAAAATCCAAAAAAAGAGAAAAATTAAATCCAAAAAAAGAAATTAAAATTAAGTGAAAGAAATTGAAAGAAAAAACAAAGGAAAAAATTCCTGCAAAAAAACAGAGAAACCTTTCTCTAAAAAAAGAAGAAAAATTTTCAGTTAAAAAAGAAATTAAAAAACTTTTTTCCGATGCAGGAAAAAAAACAGAGCAATTAAAGGGATTGAAATTCACTGCATTGGTTTTGGTTTGGTTCATCGGATTGAACGGAATTCTTTTCTTAATTCCTTTAACCGGATTAATCCAATTATTTTATGCGCACGCAGGCTTGTTTGCACTGAATTTTTTCGGGTTTCAGGGAAAAGTGATTTTAGAAGAAGTGCCGGTGATTGTTTTTTCAAATTTTGATTACAATGCAAGCATCACTTATTTGTGTTCAGGAGTGCTGGAAACAATTGTGTTAATTTCATGCATTATGGCAAGCATTGGAATTTCATGGAAAAAAAGAATTATTGGTTCATTAATTGGAATTATTTTATTAGGAATTGGAAACATTAAAAGAATTGTTTTAAGCGTTTTAATCCTGAAATTTTTCGGAAATTTTTGGGGAAACTTATTCCACGAAATTTTATTCAAAATATTTTTATTCATCGGGATTGCAGGAATTTATTTTATATGGTTTTTATGGGCAACAGAAAACAAAAAATTCAAGGAATTAATTGGGAAAGTAAAGAAAAAAATTAAGGCATAAAACAAGGGAAAAATTAAGAAAAGAATTAAATTAACTTAATGGCGCTTTTTATTTTTCAGCATGAATTCAATCGGATTGCTTTGGCTTAAGACAGAATCTATTTCTTTATCAATTCTATTCAATTCATTAAGAGGAATTTCCTTAAAAACGCTCTCCAGATAATCTGCAAAAGATTTTTTAGTGCCATGGGTTCCCAAAAAAACTAAATGATTGGCAGATTCAAAGGGAATTGAAAAATAATCCTTTAGCAAATTAATTCTTTCCGTATACTCAATTGAACCATCTGCGTCACGCAGCCCGAATTTTTTTACAAGAGCAACTGCTTTTTCTCCAAATGCACCATACAAATTTCTTCTTTTCTCTCTTTCCTGAACTTTTTCTTCGTTTAATCTTCTATCTCTTAAGGTTAATTCTCTTGAATCGCCTGCCATTTCCGCTTTCAACTGCACTAAAAAAACTTTTCTTTGATTAGGACCTCTTGCAAAAAATCTTTCAATCACAGCAGGACACGAAAATGAGATTAATCTGCGATGATGCGGCTCAAGCGCCAAAAAGATTCTTTTTTCAGAATCACTTAATCCGAAATATACTTCCTCTTCTTTCGAAGTAAAACTGTCAATAATTTCTTTTTCTGCAGCAATTCTTTGTTTTTCTTCTTTTGCAAATCTCTTTCTTTGAATTTCTCTTCCTTCTTCTTCTGCAACAATATCAAACAAATTCCTTTGCTGTAAATTAATTTCTTCATGAGTTAATTTATGTCCTGCACTAAATGAATTAATTGCTTGAAACCATTTTCCTGTCTGTTTTTCCAAACCAACAAGCTGTAAAGCCAGGTTTAAAACAGGAAACTGCTTTGCTTCTTTTCTTTGAAAATCAGGCGAAAGCCTGCGCAATTTTTTGCCTAATTTAATTAATGAAACAGTTAACTTGGAATCAAAAGCCAAATGCGGGGTTCCGGCTCTTTGGGCGGCGGCAATTCTTTGAGTTGCTTCTGATTGTGCACCCTTTTGCTCCCTTAATTTTTTCCTCTTTCTTGCTGCTTTAGCCTGCCTTGCCTGAATTTCACTTAGCTTTAACCTTCTAACCAACAAACCACATAAAAACAAAACAAGGAAAAGAATTTAAGCACAATTCCTGGCAAAAATTTGGGAAATTAATTAAACCTATTAAATTAAGCAGTTCCCCTAACAAAAACGAATCATTTAAATAAACCTTGAGTTCAATTATTTCATTGGGATGATTTTATGAACTGGAAAAATAATTTGATTTGTGTTTTACTTATTTTTGTTTTAATGAATTCTGTTTTTGCATTGGACTCAAACAATTCAGCCAATCCAACAAACACTTCACTCAATCCAACAAACACTTCAGCAGATGACCCTAAAACAAATATTACTTCAACAAATATATCAACCAGCACAACAGTTACAACCACAACAACTCCAACTGAACCAAAACCAAACGAAAATAAAATGCCTGATGAATTAAAAGAACAAATAAAATATTCACTTACTTCACTTAAATCAGAAACAGAAAGACTTGAAAAATATTATTCAAGCGCAGAAAAAATAACACAGATATTAAATAATGAAATGGAAAAAACAGTGACTTCTTATGAAGAATTTCATAAAGTAATGAAAAAAGTAAATGAATTGCTTTACAACTTAGTTGATGAAACAAGCGAAAACGCAGAAAAAGAAGCAGTTGAAAAATTAAGAAAAAGCAACATGAGATTAAGCGAAGCACTTGAATTGTCATTCAATGAACCGGATTCAGTATTAAAAGTTTTAGACACAGTAAAAGAAATAACATTAGTTTTAATGAAATTTGATAAACCAGGCACTCCAAATGAACCAATTGAAGTTCCTGATCAACCAGAACCAATAATTGAAATAATTCCTCCTTCAACTGAACCAATATCAGGATATGATTTTTTATTAAATGAAGGAAAAAAAATAGGGGAAAGCATTAATGCATGGAATGTGACTTTTTTCGCAAATGGAAATTATATTGTTTGGACAAGCTACGGTCCAACCAGCAATACAACTTATGACATATTTATACATAACATTAATTCAGGTGAAACAAGAAAAATAAATGTCGGCCAGGCATTTGAATTATTTGGACTGGAAGGAGACACTGCATGGTGGAAATATTATGCTGAAGGCGGAACAGCAGTTTACAGCTACAAATTCGGGGCAAATAATGAACCACAGGCATGCTCAAAAGAATTAAAGACATGCGATAACGGAACAACAACTGAAAGGGACCCGAATGACAACTGCAATTTCAAGCCATGCATGACAGAATTCGGATGTCCAAGAGATTTAAAGATATGCACAGATGGCTCAACTGTTGAAAGAGATGCTGCATTAAAATGCGGTTTCAAATCATGCCCCAGCACAAACAGCAAGGGAAAATTAACACGTTACTTGATTAATGACCATGCATTCAGCCCTGCTGTTTACGGGGATTACATGGTTTATGCAGGAATAAATAACAAAGAACTTGTTTTAGTTGACTTAAAGGAAATGAAGGAAGTCAAAAGAGTTTTAACAGGCAGGGAAAACCGGGCTTATTATGTTTCGGCATTCAATGGAAAATATTTTACAGCAAACACTGTTAATGACAAAGAAGGGGAAGACAATTCAGTTTACCAGGAAGTATTTGACATGATTAACGGCAAAAAAATTGCTTCAATTTATGCAGGAAAAAACAGGTATCTCCCAAGGGCTTCAATGAACGCCAGTTATATTGTCTGGCTCAGCAGTTCAGATGAAGAACAGACAGGAGTCAATTTATTTAATTTTGAATCACGTGAAAATAGGCAGATTGATTTAGGACAGGACATTGGAACAGTTGAAAATTCTTTAAGCATTGACCACAGCAGGATTGCATGGGTGGCAGGAAACAATAACATAAAAATATATGACCTTCAAACAGGAAAAATAACTTCATACCATTACCCGAAAGACACTGCATTAAATGAACTGCAGTTTTTTGCAACAAACAAACTTGTATGGAGAACTCCTTTGCCTGGGCGCGGAGCATATGACTCTGATCCATTCCAGGAAATATTCATCGGAATGCTTCCATTAAAAGGACAATCGGAAATACTTCAGGAATTCAAGGAAAACAAAACAGAATTAAGACAATTCTATGATGTTAAAATAGAGGTTGCAAAAGAAAGGCATGACATAAAAGAACAAGAATTCAATGAATTAAAAAAAGAAATTGAGGAATTAAAAGAAGAAATAACTAATTCAACTTCAACAAGCGGACCAGATGAAACAAGCACTGCAATTCAGGAATTAAAGGAAAAAATAATTGAAGCAAACAGCATAGTAAAAGAAGCAACAACAATAATCGGCAACACAATAAAAGAAAATGAATCAATTAAAGCAGTGGAAGCAAGTTCAACAACTGGAGCAAATTAATTAAAAGCAAACACAAAACAAAAAAAATAATTAAAAAAAACAAAAATTCAAATCAATTAAAAACAAAAAAAACAAACACAAAAAAATTAAAGCAACTGCACTGGATTCATTGAAGGAATTGAAGGAATTTGAATTCAATGAATTTAAAAGAATTAAAATTCAATAAAGCAATTTGAATTGAATTCCTGTTTTTATTAATCAATGCAATTAACCAAAAAAAGAGTTAAAGTAATTGAAAATTCTGTCAATAATTGATTCACTTTCAGAAGAAGTATTATTTGATTGATTTGGTGTCTGTTCAGGTTGCGGAATATTAGAAGCATTTGGAGTTATTTCTAAATTAGTGTGAACCGGTTCCGGAGCAGGCAATTCTTTTTTTTGTGAATAAACATAATTTAACAAAGCTTCTCCTGGAGACCAAACTTTTATTGTTGTTATGTCTCCGCCATGAACCAATATTTTGGATTCGTTTTCCTTAAGAATACTCTGAAAGCTTTTAGCAATTTTAGTATCAATCAAACTTTGGATTATTGCATTGGTAACTTGCCCTCTTCCAGTTGAAGTATTGCTGAAAAACCTCAAATCAGTATTTTGATTTACGGCAATATACTCAGCAGTGCTTCCTGCACTCCCGCAACTTCCAGGAATAAACAAAATATGGTTTCCTTGATTACCAAAAATACTATAAGGAAAACTATCCAAAAGGCTAAAACTATGCCCTCTAAAAGTAATTATTGCATTAGGTGTTTCCTGAAGCTGTTTCCTTATGAACTCCTTATTTTCTTCTTCAGTTTCACCCATAAAAAGAATTACTTTCGCATTTCCAATTTCATAAACCAATTTTCCGGTTTTATCCGTAGGAGTTTTTCCTGCGCCAAACCATTTCTGAGTCAAACCCCAATGATCTCCAACAGTATCCTCTTTATCAAAAACCTGAATCACAATCAACTTTCCATCAGTCTTATAATAATCAGGATTATAAACCGATTTTTCCCTAAGATCCAAAATTTTCGCCTTAACCTGATTAGAAACCAACTCTGTGTTATTATCAACAAAATAAAGCGCAAACTGAAGCGCTGTCTTTAACTGCCCATCATTAACCCCTTTCCTCAACCTCTCTTCAAGAATTGTTTTCATGTCGCCAACATATTCTGTTCCTTTTATTTTATCCAAAGCATTCGCTAACAAGAAAAAATAGCCCTTATCAAAACTATCTGAATTCAACGGTTCATATAAAGTCGGAAGCAACACCTTCAAATCAGCTTCATCAAGCAAAGAATTTTTCTGACCATAAAGCCTATCATAATTTATTGCCCTAAACAAAAAATTCCTGCACTGCGCAGTACCAACAAGATTATATTTTTGAAAAAGCACAGACACTTTACCAGCCCCTAAATCCTTCTTAAGTCGGTCAAAAAGCAAATGATTTGAAGAAGTATAAAAAAACTCAGGATTGCTGGTTAGCAAACCAAACACCTGCAAATCTGAAAGAGAATCAAGAAATTTCTTTCTTTCAACAGGTTTATCATGCAAATCATCCAAAGGACGGCCCAATTCAATAGCAAATGAATCATCAAAAGAAATCAATGGAATAAAAAAAGAGCCAAAATCTATTTTCTCATTATAATAAAGCAAAAACAACTCCTGAATTTCATTGTTTCTGTCAAGTGCGTTAAAAACAGACTGTGAATGCATAGACTGTGAATTACCTACAACAGCATTAATAATCTCAGAAAAATAAGAAATCATTTTATCAGGATCCTTAACAAACAACTCAGCAATCCTATCATTTCCAAGCGCACTAAAAACAGGAGCAGAAGAATATTCTACAGTCTTAGCAATCTCAGAAAAATAAGAAATCATTTTATCAGGATCCTTAACAAACAACTCAGCAATCCTATCATTTCCAAGAGCAATAAAAGCAAAATATGAATCATGTGCTTTAACATATGAATCACCTGATATAGCAGTATCAATTTTGTCTACTGCTTTTTTTAATTCAGCCATCTTTTCTTCAGGATACTTGCCTTTCAAGACAATAACATTCAGCTTGCAAAGAAGCACTGCCCTTTCTTTTTCTTCGCTCATTAATCCTGAATTTTTTGGATCCAGCTCAACTTCTTTTAAGCAACGGTCAGTGTGAACCACTACATTGATTGTTTTACTGGATTTGTTACCCCATTTTTTTTGCATGTCTTCAGTCGGAAAAACAAAAGGGCCATAATCAAAAACCAATTTCAATTCATACTTTTTATCAAGATTTTTTTTTCCAGAAACATCCGCAATCAAATCAATAAAAATTGCTTCAGACGAATCAGCTTCCTTTACCGAATAAGAAAAAAAATCAATTTTTTCTGGAACTATACTAACCCCCACCGGTTTACCGGGAATAACAAACCTTACCGCGTCTTTCGGACTTTCATCAGAAACATACAAACTAACTCCAGTAATATCTGCACTCAAATCAGGCCAAACACTTGGATTAATTTCATTCAAATAAGTTCTTGGCACAGAATCATCAGAAACAGCAAAACAAAAAGGAACCAAAAGCAGGAAAAAAACAAAAACCAAAGCTTTTCGAAACATTAAAAACACTAAAAACAATTACACCCGCGCCAACCACGGGATTTTAATTTAATTTTTTCTTTTTTTATTTTACTTTTCATTTAATTGTTCATTCAAGGTTTTCCGGAAACTCAGGAAAATCATTTACTTTTTCAATGCATTCCCCTAAACAGCAGATGCTTCCGTCAGTTAACTCTGTTTCCTCTCCAATGCATTCTTCATTTTCTGAACAAGAAATTCCATTGCATTCATTTCCAGTCAATTCATTTCTTTCATCAGGACAGGAATTAAATTCACATCCAAGTTCAGGATTTCTTGAAACA
>JBDRGO010000005.1:0-32979 GCA_043817715.1 Candidatus Iainarchaeum sp.
TTTCTATACCATGTACTGCTTAAAAATCTTTCCCCCAGCTTTGAAACTGCTTCCCTTAAAGCTTTAGGATTAACTCCTCTGGGAATTCTTCCGGTTCTAATAAAATAACTTGCAGGGCTCATCCTTCTTCCATTAAGTAAAACACTTGGAGTATGCAAATATTCTTTTGCAAGCGGATTAACTCTTAGAGATGTTCGCGCCATATTATATTATTTCTCTTTTCAATATAAAAACAATTCCTTGCAGATTATGTATAAGAACTCATCTGCTTCCTTATTTCCTCATTAATCAATTTCAAAAATTCTTCTTTTTTTTCTTCTGGGAACTTGGATCCGGCAGCTATTTTGTGTCCCCCGCCTTCAGCGTCTTCTCCTAATTTTGCACATACTTCTTTCATTGCTTTCCCTAAATTAAGCCCTTTCCTTACCAGTTCAGTTGTGCCTCTTCCTGAGCATTTAATTTCATTTTTTTCCGTGCGGGAAAATGCAAGAATCGGTTTCACTGCTTCAATTATTCCTGAACCATAAAGCATTCCTGCAACAATTCCTACAATGGTTTCACTTATTTCTTTTCCTGCATCAAAAAAATAAAATTCCTCCATTTCCTGAATTCCTTTTTCCTGAACAAACCTGATTCCTTCGCTTAATTCTTTTTTATGAATCAGCATTAAATCCATTGCTTTATCAAAAAATTCTTTCCTGTCGCCTAAGCAAACCTTTAAGCCGATTTCCGGCTTTCCATGCCTTCCGCATGCATTAAGCATTGTTGAAAATTCCTTCACATCCCTTGTAACTGATTTTTTTTCTTCCTTCAGCAAAGTGTATATTTCCCCTATTAATTCCTTTAATTTCCATTCCTGTGCCCCCTGATTCATTAAATGCATCATCAAAGCAGTAGATAATTCTTTTTTTTCATTTAAATTCAAATCCTCATAAGCACGCCATTCATTCCTGTTCTTTAACTGAATTCCTGTTTTTTTCAGAAACTCAATTGTATTCAGTTCATTTGCCGTAAGTTCAGGCAGAATCGGATTGCTTGAAAACATTATGAATTGAATTAACGGCCTCGAAATCCTTCCATATAAACGCAAATCAGTTTTTTTTTCAATTAATTTTTCTTTAATTGCGTGCTCTAAAATTAATTCATTTAACCCGATTAATTTTCCCTTAAAATCCTGCATGTCCCCTGCCGCGCCGATTAATGCTAAAACACTTAAATCAATGTTTTTTTCATTCAATGCAAGTGCAATAAAATATGCTGTTCCGCTTCCGCTTAATTCTGTTCCCCCGTTAATTCCAAAAAGCATTGGATTGAATTGGAAGTTGTGTTCTGTATTTGCTTCAATTTGATGATGGTCAAAAACAAAAAAATCACCCGTCACGCCGGGTGGCGGGCGGGAACTGCTTTCAGCAGTTCTTGCTTCGCAAAAATTCTTTTTTAATTCACTTAATTGCCCTGAGCCAAAATCCACAAAAATATAATTTTTTCCCATTCCTTTAATTTCTGAAATTGTTTCCTTGTAAAGCTGCTTGACGCCGATTGCTTTTACTTTTTTCTTTTCTCTTTCAAGCATTTTAAATGCAATCGCCCCTGCACTAATTCCATCCGCATCAATATGGTGCACTACAACAAAATCATTTCGTTTCCTTAATTCTGAGGCGATTTCTTTTGCTTTTGAATGCATTTCTTTTGGGATTTCTGAAAGCATAAAAACAATGGATTGAATGCCTTTAAAAAGAAAAGCAGAGTATGCTTCCGGTGCCAAATGATTAGTTTTTTTAATCCCTTGCTTGTTTCTTTTTTCTATGGCTAAAGGAATAGTTTCTTCATTTCAGGTTTTTCAGGACATGTGCGGGCAGGATGATTTTTTTAATAATAATTCTGGCAGAATGAATGCATTAAAGACTTATTTTGCAAGGGGCGGGGTTGTTTCCATTTCAAAAAAGAAAAACGGATGGCCGAAATTAATTTACCCTTCAGTGTTTAAAATCAGGGAAAAGAAAAAGGAAGCAGATTTATTGAAGAAAAATTTTTCTGAAAAAAAATCAAAATGGGAAAAAAAATTAAATGACGCAAAAAATTACCATTTAACAAATAATGTAAAAAAATTAGCCAATCCATTGTACTGGAAGCATAAGGTAAAATATCATTCAGATGCCGATTACCGTGCAGATGTCAATACAGTAAAACTGCCGGTTCATTTGGTTTCAGATCCTAAATGGACTCCAATGGTTAAAACATTTTTGAATGACATTGAATACCGAAAGCAATTGGTTGAAACAGTTGAAAATTCAGTTGTATACAAGGACGACAAAAGAGTGGGAAAGAACGCTGACAAAATTCAGGACTTCAGGTCAGAGGTATCTGAAAAAGAAATATTTGAATTAGACAAAAAAATCATTCAATTAAATGAATTACTTAATTCACTGGATGAAATAGAGAAATGGGCGAAAGAGTAAGCTCGCACCGGAACTGCACTCTACTCAGTTTTTTAAACCCTGTTTTCGAGTAATATTTGATGACTCCAATGGAAATTGTATTGGAAAAAAATTCTTTCACTGAATTTAATCCGATGCAGAAGCAGGTATTGAAATGCAACTGGAAAGAAAAAAATTTAGTTATTTCTTCTCCTACTGCAAGCGGAAAAACAATTATTGCTGAATTGTTTGCGTTAAATTCAATTATTTCAAAAAAGAAAAAAGTAGTTTATACTTGTCCTCTTCGTGCACTTGCATTTGAGCATTTTAATGATTTCAAAAAAAAAATATTCAAATTTGAAAATAAAAGCAACTATTTCCACAGGGGACTTTGATTCAGGTTCAAAGCATTTATCAAATTATGATTTAATTTTTACAACTTTCGAAAAATTAGAATCACTTCTAAATCACAGAGCTGAATGGCTTTCAAATATTGGGGCATTAATAATTGATGAAATCCATGAACTTGATTCATCCAGGGGCCCGACAATTGAAATAGTTGTAACCAAATTAAGATTACTGAATCCAAAACTGCACATTTTAGGTTTAAGTGCAACAATTCCAAATGGAGAAGAGTTGGCAAACTGGTTAAATGCAGAATTAATTGAATCAGATTATCGTCCAGTTAAATTAGATGAAGGGATTTATTTTGATGGTGAAATTAAATTTCATAACCGAATTGATTCATTAAATGAAATTTCTGATCCAGTAAAATCATTATGTGCTGATGTATTGGATAAAAAAAAGCAGGCATTGGTTTTTTGTAATACTCGTAAAAGCAGTGCTGCTACTGCAAAAAAACTTGCAAAAGAAATTGAAAAAAAATTAACTATTACTGAAAAAAATGCGCTCTTTAAAGCATCAGAAAAAGCACTAAATTTTTTAGAATCTCCAACAGAACAATGCAAAGAAGTAAGTGAATTAATTAAATCAGGAGTATGTTATCACAATGCCGGGTTATTGCAAAAACAAAGAACTTTAATTGAAGATTTGTTTAGGGAAGGGAATTTGAAAGTAATTACTGCGACAACTACATTATCAGCAGGATTAAACACTCCTGCGTTTAGAGTAATTATTCCTCAATTATTTAGGTATTCATCAAATGGATTACAACCAATTCCTGTAAGAGAATACAAACAAGCAGCTGGAAGAGCAGGAAGACCAAAATATGATTCCTGCGGAGAAGCAGTGTTAATTGCCCGTTCATTTGATGACATTGATAATTTAAGGGAAAAATACATTGAAGGGTTTTTAGAACCGGTTAATTCATCTCTTGGAGGATTATCCACTCTTCGCACAATTCTTTTGAATGCAATTTCATCTGAATTCATTTTTGATTTGCAGAGCTGTGAATCATTTTTTTCAAAAACATTTTATTTTTATCAATACAAGGAAATGCATTCCTTATTGAATTCAATTCAAGGAATTTTAAAAGAATTAAATGAAATGAATTTTATTCAAATGAATGAAAAAAGATTTACTGCAACTGCTTTGGGAAGAAGGGTAAGTGAATTGTTTTTAGATCCCCTGACTGCAAACAAATTAATCAATGGTTTGGCTCTTTCAAATGACTCCTTTTATTACCTGTATTTATTTTCAGATACTTCAGAAATGTATCCTTATTTAAGTGTTCCAAAATCAAAAGAAACCGGCGCATGGGAGGAACTGCAGGAAAAAAAATCAGTTATTCCAGTAAATGTTGATATTGAAATGTTTTCTGATCCAAATATTTTGAATAAATTCATGCTGGCAAAATCCTTGAATGAATGGATTAATGAATCATCAGAACAGTATTTAATGAAAGAATTTAATTTAGCTCCGGGAACTTTATTCAATAAATTAGATAGAATGGATTGGTTAACTTATAGTGCAACAGAATTAGCTCAATTACTTAAAAAAAATGAATTATTGCCAATTTTTTCCAAACTCCGTAAACGCTTAAAATATGGAGTAAAAGAAGAATTAATTTATTTAACTGAATTGCGCGGAATTGGAAGAGTTAGGGCAAGAAAATTATGGAGAAACAGAATTCAATCAATTAAATCATTAAAAGAATCTGATTTCAAATTACTTGCAGGGCTTTTAGGAACAAAAATTGCTTTACAAATAAAACAACAATTAAAAGTCCCTGTTTCAGAAACAGAAATGAAATTAATTAAAATAAAAACACCTACAAATTCTTCAAAACAAAAAGGATTAAATGAATTTTGATAGTTTTTTCATTATGCTTCCTTCAAAAAGACCTAAATCAAGAGGATTTCAAAGAATTGCAAAAACTTAAAGAAGAAAAAATCAAAAAGAACAATTTATTAGGCGCGCAGGAATTGCTTTACGTGCTGGTACTCGTTCTTTAAGTGTTTCTGAAAGAATGGCTGAACAAGGAATAACTAAGTTTGGAAAAAAAGACATTGATGAACTTAGTGAATATTATGGTTATGATTTAAAAGCAAGAAAAGTCCATGAAATTGAGCTTCGTGCAGTAAATACATTTGGCAGGAACCCCCAAAAGAGTAATTTGTGAACTTAGAAAAAGAGGAGTTTTAAGTAATCCCAAGCAGGTAAAGAATAAGTTAAGGAAAAAAGGAGATAAATTAAGAAAAAAGAAATTAAAGAAGTTTTAAGCTTCAATCATCAATTTCTTTTTTCCATCAGGGCGAATAAAAACGATTTCACCTTTTTCTAATTCAGTTATTTTGGTGATTCATCCGCTAATTTCTTTTTCAATTGATTCATTTATTTTTTTGGCGTCAAATCCTAATTTAATTAATCTTGTCTGGCCTTTAATTCCTTTCCCTGAAAAACAATGTTTTTATGCTCTTTTAGGCATGTATTTATGTGGTTTAAATGAATTCTGAAAAAGAAGCAGTTAAAAGGATTATTGCGAAAGTTTTGCCTAAATATGGCGTAAAAAAAGCCGCTTTATTTGGTTCAATGGTTAAAGGAAAATTCACAAAAAAAAGCGATGTGGATTTATTGGTTGAATTTGAAGGCAAAAAAAGCTTGTTTGATTTGCTTGACTTGAAATTTGAATTAGAAAAACAATTGAAGAAAGAAGTGGATGTTGTTACTTATAAGTCTCTTCATCCGCTTCTTAGGGATAAAATTTTAAGCGAACAAGAGGCAATTTTATGAAAAAAGACCCAAAGGTTTTTGTTGAACACATGCTTGAAAGCATTGGCTTGATTGAAGCTTACACTAAAAACAAGGGTGAAAATGATTTTTTGGTTTCTTCTGAATTGCAGGACGCGGTAATTCGCAGGATTGAAATAATTGGCGAGGCAGCCAAAAACATTCCTAAAGAAACCAAAGACAACAATCCAAAAGTCCCTTGGAAAAAAATGACTGGAATGAGGGACATTTTAACCCATGAATATTTTGGAGTTGATTTGGAATTAACTTGGGAAGTCGTTCAGAAAAACATTCCCGAATTAAAAAAACAATTAATGGAATTAAAGAAAAAACTAATGGCTGAATAATTTCCAAAAATTTTTTTCAATTGTGTTTTTTCATCCACTAATTTCTTTTTCAATTGATTCATTTATTTTTTTGGCGTCAAATCCTAATTTAATTAATCTTGTCTGGCCTTTAATTCCTTTCCCTGAACTGGTGGAATGAATTAATCCATACATTTCTAATTCATTAATGTACTGCCTGTACCATCTTGAAGAAATTATGTTTTCTCCTAATGATTTTGCTTTTGACCGGTAATGTTCATAAATTTCCCCTGAAAATAAAACTCCTTTTTCTCTTGTTCCTTTAAGTGTCTGGAATCCTTTTGAATTCATTGTTAAATCACTTATTGCTAAAAGAACTAATTGTTGTTGCCTTGGCAAAGTTGAAACCATGTCAAAAATTATTTCTTCTTCAACTTTTTTCTTTGCATTAATCACATGTTCTTCAGTGACTTCAAGTGATTTTTCTTTATCTGCTAATTCCCCTGCCCTAAGCAAAAGCATTACTGCAGTCCTTGCGTCTCCTGATTCTTGAGCAGAAAAAGCCGAAGCCAGATTAATTGCTGATTCACTTACTGAATCTTTTTTGAATGCAACACAAGCTCGTTCAACTAAAATTTTCTTTAATTCCTGCGCATTATAAGGGGGAAAAACCATTTCTTTTTCACATAAAGAACTTTTAGTTCTTGGATCTAATTTATCTTTAAACAATAAATTATTCGAAATTCCCAGTAAAGTAATGCTTCCTGTTTCTATTTCATCATTTCCTCTTGACAAAGAATAAACCAGTTCATCAACATCCTTTACTTTATCAATTTCATCCAGAATAATTATTACATTATTTCCTTTTTTTACATAATCCAAAAATTTTTCATAAACAAATGCAGCGCTGAAACCTAAAAAATTTTCTTCAGGAAAAAATTCTTTCACTAATTTAATCAACACACGATATTTTGAATTATGGTTTCTGCAATTAATATATTCAGCCTTAACCGGCAGGTTTTTCTTTAAGGCAAATTCATTTAATTGATTCAAGACGTTTTTTGTAACAGAAGTTTTTCCTGTCCCTGTTTTTCCATATAAAAAGAAATTATCCGGTCTTTTATCATGCAAACAAAGCGAAATGTTTTTTGCAATTATATCAATTTGTTTTTCTCTAAAAGGCAGTTCCTTTGGAATATGATGCGGGGTTATGAGATTCCTGTCTAAAAAAACAGTTTCCGCATAAAATTCCTTTTCAAATAAGTTATTTGAATCATCGTCCCCCAAATTAAAGCCCCCCTCTGAATTAAAAAAAATCAGTTTTCTAATGCAATAGAATCAATTAATTAAAAACAACATTGAGTTGTGGAAGTGAACCTGTTCCGGTAAAAAAGTTCGGAAAAAGAAAAGAAAGGAAAAAAAGAAGAAAAAGAAATGAATTGAATTCATTTCAGTTAATTTAGTTATTGAGAAGTTTAATTTAATTGTTGGTCTTTTTGGGAGTTTAATTTAATTGTTGGTCTTTTTGGGAGTTTAATTTAATCGTTGGTCTTTTCAGTTAATTGAATTGTTGTCAGTTTTGCCGATTAATGAATTCTTGGAATTTAATTCCTGGAATTTAATTATTTGTTTTATGTATACTGCTTTGGTTTTGGATACTTAATTAATTCTTTTGTTTCATTGTTTAAATTGAGTGATATGCCTCCAAGAAGAAGGACTAGATTTGATAATGAGCATGATTTCAGGGAAAAAATCCATGCTGCAGGAGTTAATGTTTCAGAGTATGCTTCTTCTTTGGTAAGGGATTGTTTTGAAAGAAAATTCGCGGGATTTTTTGGATCAATGACTCATCCTGAAGGGGAAATTGAATTCAAAATAAAAAAAATCCTTTTTGATTCCTTTATTGATTCTGTGAAAGATTCTAATTCTTTTCTTAATGATCTTAATTCTGTCCAAATGGAGGAGGAACTCAATATTCTTGTGAATAGATTTCTTTATGGCAAGGATGCTGCAGGAAGGACTATTGAAGAAAGGCTGTTTTTTCGTAATGTTTCAGAGGTTAATTCTTTAATGGAAAGGTTTGTTTTTCAGAAAATTCCATTGTATAAAAGAGAGTCTTCTCAAAATGAGTTAAGCGAATGGCAGTCAGAGCATAAAGGGCAGGCAATTAAAAAAATGAGGGAATTAATTAAGAAAAAATCAAATGAATTAGTTAAAGAATCAGGTGCTTCACTTCATTCAATTATGGAAGAAGCCAATTCAATTTATTCTGATTTCAAGCCAAATTCAAAAATAATATTTCAAAACCAAAAATAACATTATGTATATTTCTTTTTTTTTTTTGCAGATATTATTAAAATACTGTTGTTGGGGAATGTAAGTATTGTTTGATTTTTATTCAGGGGTGTAATTATGAGTTTGTTCAACAAGTTTATGGGTTCAAAGGAAGAAGTGGATATTGAGGAATTTTTGAATGCTTTGGATGATCAGGAAGATATTTATGCTGATGCTGATGCATTGGTTAAGCCTGTTTCATTGCAGTCAGATGAAGATGTTGCAGTTATTTGCAAGGAATTAAGGGCAGGAAACATTATTTTGGTTAATATTGCTGATTTGGCTAAAAGAAATGCCTTAAAATTAAGGGATTATGTTTCAAGGGTAAAAAACGAAGTTGATGCAATCAACGGCGATATTGCAAGAATTTCTCATGACCGGATTTTATTGACTCCGAGCAAAGTAAAAATTGTCAAAAGAAAGGAATAAATTCCTTTCAATCTTCTTTTTTTAGGTAATTTCAGATGATGGCGGAAACTGAAAAAAACGAAAATGAAAAAAATATTTCTTTGAAAGTAATTGTTTCCCGTCAGGAATCTTTAACTAAAATCAATGAATTTGTCTCTTCTTTTGGGTGGAGTTCATTCAGTTTTTCTGGTTTGCAGAGGCTTGAACTTATTTTGGTTCCATTTTATTTTTTTCATTTTGATGCATTTAAAACCCAGTCAGTTGAAGGAAAAGAAAAAGTAATTGATGAAACTTCCGGAAAGCTTGCATTGGATGCAGTGAAAAACGAATTCAATTCAAATTTTTCAAAATTTTTCGGTTCCCATAAAGTGATTGAAGAACAGCCTGTTTCGGCTGAAAGGGATGCAAAAATAATTTTTCCTTCAGTTGCTTTTGATAAGGCAGAGGAAGTGATTAAGGTAAAGCTTGCTTCAAGGTTCAAGTTAGGAAAAGAAAACATTGTTGTTTCTGGTTTAAAATTGGTTTTCATTCCGTTTTATGTTTCCCAAATTAATTTAAATGAAGAAAAATATGAACTGAAAATTAATGCATTCACGGGGGAAACAACCTGCGATAAATCAATCCCTGTAAGGCCGAAAGAATTCAATGAAATTGTTTCTGAAACAATGCACGAATTATCTGATCCATTAAGCTGGGGAGAATATGCTTTTGATTCAATTGAAACCTTGGCTGACGAAAAAACAGGATTGACAATTAAATTAGGGACTTTATTGGTTGGATTGGCAATCCTTGTATTAATCTTGGTTTTGATTGGATTTATTTAATTCTGGTCGGATTTATTTGTTACTGGATTTATTTAATTTCTCATTTTTTTTTCCTAAAAAAAGCTGTCACATAAATTCCGCCAGTGATTTCTGTGATTTTTTGTCCTGTTCAAATATTGAATCAATTTCTTCTTCAATTAATTCAATTCTTTGGTTTAAGTAACTGCTTAAGCCGTATTTCAGGGTTATTTCTTTTGCTATTTCCAGGTATTTTTTTACTGAGCCTTTTGCAATGGTTAAAATCAGTTTTCCTGAACTGCATTTCTGGCATTTTCCGCTTAAAGGAATTCTTCTGTATATTTCATTGCATTTGCTGCACCTGAATGTCTGCCTTGAAAAAGCCCTTGCATTTCCTATAATGTCGGGAATGAAATGGCTCATCATAACCCTTTCCAGCGCGTCTTTTTTTTCAATTGCCCTTATTTTGGCTTGAAGCCTTGCCTGTGCATGGATTTTTTCCTCCATTGTCTGAAGCAAAACATAAGTGCTTTGCTTGGGGCCTTCATCAAATAATTCAGTTCCATTGGTGAATTTAATGCAGTTGAACTGTCTGTCTGTTCCAATGAATTTTTTTACCTGTTGAATCGAGTCAATTTTCGGCGCAATCTTTTTCTGGCTTAATTCATATAATTCCAATGGATAATTTTCGCATGTTTCAATTTCATATGCTTCGTCATCGATTTCTGCAGGATTCAAAACCGAGGTAAAAACCAAGGGGGCATCCATTCTTCCGCCCCTGCTGGAAGGAAGGTATTTATGCGAGAAATTAATCAATCCATCCATTAAAAGAAGTATGCTGTCCTGATCCCCATCGAAGTTCCTTCTCTTCGCCAGATGGTAATACGGGTGAGCAAAGCATAATCTGCTTTTGGTGTATCCGATTATTCTTCCGATTATTGCCGCTGAAGTATGCGGAGCAAGCCCTAATACAAGCTGTCCGATTACCTCTTCCTTTGAATTCAATGAAAAGAACTTTTTCATGCCATAATATTTTTCCAGTTCATCATCAATGAATTTGCTTACATTAACAAGCCAGTCTCCGGCGCCTTCAAAAACAATTAAATCCTGCGGAAACAATCTAAGCATTTGGCTTTCATTTTTCAGTTCTTTTCCATGCATGTCTTTTTCATAGCCTAATTCAATTGCTTTTTTCACTGTTAATCCGATTTCTTTTGGCTTGAAATGCGTTAATGGGGCATTAAGCAATTCATATCTTATTGTTCCGTCCCTGAAAATATGCAGGCCGTAATTTGCCCTTAAAATTCCTTTTTCTAATGCTTCCCCGATTTTTTCTTCATTAATAAGCCCTTTGACTCCTTTTACTGGATTGGGAATTTTTACTTTAAGCATGTTCACTGCTTCGGAAAACTTTTTTTCCAATCCAATGCTTCTGCTGGAGTAAGGCATTGTTTTTGCCCCGCATTTGCATTGCTTTCCTTTTTCGGCAAAATGCCCTTTAATGCATTGGCTTATTTTTTCAGTTCTTTTTCCGCATTCCCTGCAGTAATATGAATCAGTTATGTTTTCACATGAACTGCATCTGAACAAACCTAATTCAACTTCGGCAGGTTTTTTTGTTTCAATTTCTTTTTCAACTGCCTTGTTTATGGAGCGGGTTGCCCCTCCGCTCATTCCAATCGGAAACAATACATGGGGGTTGCCGATCATTTTTCTCGGCCTTGCCGCTTCCGGCCTGCCCATTCTTGCTCCAATGAATGTTTTTCCTTTTTCCCTTATTTTTATTCCTGAAAGTTCGGTGAGTATTTCGCAGTTGCTTTTTTCTTCATCTATTTGCTTTAATGAAAATCCTCCAATGGACTTAAAGAAAGGATAAGCATATTGCTGTTCAATAATTATTTTTCCTTCTTCGATTTTATGCGGTAAGGCAATTGATTCAAGGATTTTTTTTATTTCTTCATCAAAAGCATACTTTAATTCAATTAATTTTTCTCCTTCAAATTCTTTTTCGCATTTTCTGCTTTCATTGATTAATTTAATTAATTCATTTTTTTCAATGCAGTCAAAATAAAACAGGTATTTTGGGTGAAGCGGAATTCCTGACTGCATTGATAATTCAACTGCTTCAAATCCTGTTAATGAATTTAATTCAATTGGAATTGTTTCTTTTTTTTCTTCAAATGCTTTTTTTAATTCCTGCAGCCACCATTCTTCGCAGTAGCCCACAGGCATTAACGGATGCGCTGTTTTTGCAAAATCCCCGTAGCTTATCAGTATGTCCCCTAAAAAAAGAATTTCCTTTAACTGGTCCTTTATTTCCCTTGCTTCCTGAATTGAATTTATTTTTTTTACTTCGCCGCTATGAAGCAAAGCAACAGGACCTTCAATTGAATCGCATGGAAACAATTCTGCTGATTTTCCCGGTCTTTCAATTTTTATCTGCGTTCCCACTGCAATAAATCCGTCCAGTAATTCCATTGTTCCTGGATGGATTGCCTTTGCCATTGCTGAAGTGTTTCTTGCCCTTCCATACCTTAACCTGAAACCGCCTTTTTTTGAAGGATACGCAAGAATTGGGCGTCCTGCGGCAATTCTTGATAAAAATTTGTAATTCGGCTTGATTTCTGTTTCTTCAGCTGACTTGGTTACTTTAATTATTCCTTCAAGCCATGACCAATCTAATTCAAGTTTTTTTGCAAGGGAAAGAATTTTCATTGCCTTTAATCCAACTCCTTCACTTAAAACAAGGCATGCTCCTCCGCGGATTCTGTTGGATGCAATCCTTTCAAGATTTCTATGCACTGAAACTTCTCTTTTTTCTGTTGGCTCTCCGTTAATGCATACAGTGCATCCCCTGATTATTTTTCTTACTTCTTCATCAGTTAATTTATACTGCCTTGTAACAATTTCATCATAAATATTTGATTCTTCAACATATCTTTCAATTTCTTCTTCTGTCGGCTTGTATCTGTCAAGGTTCATTAATTTTTTTGCATAATCCGCCAGAATTAATGGAAAAACTGTTGCTGTTCCTCCTGCCGCCCTTATTGGTCCTGCAAAATAAATGTCAACATATTTTGTTCCGTCAAAATTTTTGCTTATTTTAACGCTTGGCACTCCGTCAATCGGCGCAACAACAACGCCTTCAGTCAAAAGCATTAAGCAGGTTTTAACCGCCTGTTCCAATCTTTTTTCATCATCTTCTTCCTTGAACCATTTCTGTTCAATCATTTCCCTGAATAAAATCAAAATAATGTCTGTCCTGTCTGCTTCTTTTTTGCTTAATTCCCTGAAACGCGAGGCAATCCCTTTTGGGCCGATGATTTTTTCTGTTCTGTCAGCCAAATCCAAAGTAGGCTTGCATTCAACTTCTTCTTCCGGGTCAAAACCTTTTTTTCTTGCATTTGTCGCTGTTTCAAACTGCTTTTCAGCCTGATTCCTTATTAATTCAAAGAATTTTTCTGTCTCTTCATCTGAACTGATTTTCTGCTTTTCAATTGCAATGGTTTTTTTTTCATTCAATTCTTTTTCACTTTATGAATTCTTTTAATTTTTTATTTAATTTAATTCTTGTTTTCGTTTTTTTAATTTTCCTTTTGTTTAATTTTAATTTTTCGTTTTTTTAATTTCAATCTTTTTTATCCTGTTTTTAGTGGCAATTTTTTATTTTCTAATTTTAATTTTGTTTAATTTATTTTTGCTTTGTTTTTTTTTGTTTAATTGTATTTTTTTTATTTCTTTTTTTTATTTTTTTTGTTTTATTTTTTTTGCTATTTCTTTTTCTTTCCCTTTCAAAGCAAAAGCTTTGAAGGGCGCATTCAAGTTTACTTGAATTGCGTCTAAAGAAAAAGTTTAAATGAAGCTGTTTTCCGTGATTTTTCTGCTTTTTAATTCCAGTTGGATTGCTATTCCTGGTGTGGGAATATGCCCTTGGGAAACCTGGTAATCGGTTCTTTCCTGCCATGTTGCGGAATTAATTATTGTGCATCCTTTGTATTTGCCGTATCCTGTGTGGTGCATGTCTCCTCCAAAATAAAGGTCTGGTTCTTCTCTTATAAGCATGAAATCCTTTTTTTCAGGCACATAAGGCTGTCTTATTCCATATGAAGTCATTAAATCCCTGCGTTTTAATAATTCAATTATTGCTTTATGAGGTTCTAAGGGGGAAAGATGATTGATTACAGAGTAAAGGTCATGCAGGCATGCTCCGTGGTAAATCACTGCCTTTAATCCCTCTATTTCAAACCAGCTTGGGCTTCCCAATAAATGAAAATTTTTCCGCATGCTTAGTTTTGGAAGGAATTTTTCAGGAATTGCCGGCTGAGGGTCTGCTCTTCTTACTGCATCATGCTGTCCTGGAATCATAATCATTTCAATGTATTCTGGAACCTGCAGAAGCAGTTCCTCTAATTTTTCATACTGCTTGTATAAGTCCTTTATTTCCAGTTCTTCAAACTGGCCGGGATAAACCCCTATTCCGTCAATATTGTCTCCTACAATAATCATGTATTTTATTCTTCCGATTCTCTGCTTTTCTTTTTCGCTTTCGGTGTCGCCGTTCAGCCAGTTTAGGAATTTTTGGAATTCTTTTTCCATGAATAATTTGCTTCCTACATGCAGGTCGGAAATAATTATTGCATCCAAATCATTTTCAGCTTCTTTCATTGAATGTTCTTCCAGGTCAGGCCAGAAAAATTCCTTTACTATAACCATTTCATTGCTTAATTTCACGCATTTAAAACCCATTACATCATCAAGCATTATTGTCTGCGCCAGTTCAAACATTTTAAGGTCATCTTTTGAAACAATTGCAATGCAGTTTGCTTCCAAATCCTCTATTATCAGTGCAAGATGGTTGTTTTTTGTAATCCATTTTTTTCTTACCATTCCGATTAAATCAACTTCTGATTTGCTTGCGACTTTTGACAAGCGGGAAATAAGTTTTGGATTTAAATTGGTTCTTTTTTTCAGGATTTTAGTTAATGAATTGAATTTGTCATGAAATAATCCTAAAAAATTTTCAATTGTTCCGTTTGAATTGCTTTGGTTGGTTACATCATAATTTTTTAAAATCCTTAAATTTGGCTTGGCGTCTTTTGCAACGGAATTGAACCTGGTTTTTTTAATTATTATTGTTTCCTGCGGAATCATTTTTGTTTTTTTTTTCCTGCAGTTTTTTTTCCAAATCCTTTTCTGAAATGATGAATTTGTTTTCTTTGACAAATTCATCAATTATTTCCTCGAAGTTTTCTTTTTCTGAAAGCAGTTCAGCTGTTTTTTGGTTTAGTAAAATATTTTTTCCTGCGGCAAATTCTATTACTTTTTTTTGCTTTTCCATTTCCTCACTTGATTTTTTCTCTCATTCCTTCCAGTTCAGAAATAATCATCCAGATTTCTGTCCTGGTGTGGGCAGGCATGTTAATGTCGTTTGAAATGTCCTCCAGTTTATATATTGCGGAACTGATTGCCAGTTTTTTGTCTTTTTCATTCACTATCTTGTTTTTTGCATCCTCCACAACAGCCCTTATGTTTCTTGGCACATGAGAATCTCCCAGAACCCCTTCCATTAATTCAGCTATATCATTCAATTCACTCATAAAAATCACCTTTAAGTTCCGTAAATGGCTTTTTTTTAAACAGAAAATCAGTTAAAACAATAAAACCTTTAAAAAAGCCATAACAATCAATAACCTCCGTGAAGTAATTTAACCCACTTAAAATAATACTGAAAACAAAAGAATTTAAAGGAAACTGAAAAAAGAATATTTTATCCTTTCTTGATTTCGTTTATTTTTTTGACTATTCTTTCGGCATTTGCATATGCTCTTTCCCATGCGCTTTCTTCTGTAAATCTGTGCAGTCCTTTTCCGCGCAGTCTTGAAAATTCTGATAATAAAATTTCGTTAGGATTAAGCCCAAGCAGAAGGTATCTTACTGCTCGAAGTGTCTGTTTTTCTAAAGGTATTGCTTTTTTATCTCCCCGATATGTAAACATTATCAAATGGCTTTTTACGTCGATTTGCTCTCTTACTGACTTTTTATGTGTGTCGTATACGCTTCCAGGATTAGCTAATTCTTCATTCAAGTCAGTTTTGTTTCTAATTTTACGTCTCAACTGGAAAACCCTATTTTGTAGGGACTCTTGATTTAAGCCTTTTCCCCACCTTGCAAACCTGATTGCGGCAGACGGGTTATTCTTTTTTATCCTTGGTTCTTTGCTTGCCATACTTTCACCTATTAATAGAATATACTAACCCTTTAATTATTTTTCTGTTTTCTTAACTTTTGCTTATTTTTGTTGCTGTTGCAGGCATTTTCACTTAAATTCCAGCTTCATTTCATTGGTTTGCTTTCATTTGAATTTTTAATTCGTCGCTTTCATTTAAACTTTAATTTTAATTCATCAAGTTCTTTTTTCAGTTTTTCAATTAATTCCTTTTCGTTTCCTTTTCCGCATTCAATTAATGGAATTATTGTTTTTTGGATTTCTTTTCCATTTCTTTTAGTTTCTTCATTTTCTCTTCTTATTTTTCTTGTTTTTTCTTCATTTATTTCTTTTTCGAATTCCCTTATTTTTTCTTTTTTTTCCTCAATTTCTTTTTTTTCAGCCAAATCTGTTTTATTTAATAAAACAATCATTGGAATTCTTGGAAAAGCATTTTTTGTTTCCTTCAACAAATGCATTTGCTTTTCAAATTCATATCCTGATGATTTGCTTGCATCAATTACGAAAAGAATTATGCTTGCAATGTATTTCAGCGCTGCTGCGGCTTTTCTTTCAATTTCATTCATTTTATTTTTTTCCCTGTCCAATAACCCCGGAGTGTCCATTACCTGCAGTTCAAAAAATTTGTAATTCATTTTTCCCATATTCAAATCCTGTGTAGTGAATGCATATCCTGCAATTTTCGGCTTTGAACTTGTAATCCTTGAAAGAATTGTTGTTTTTCCTGTGTTAGGATATCCTGCTAAAACAATAATTGGGTTTTCCGTGTCAATTGAAGGGATTTTTCTCCTGTTTTTTTTCAAATTTTTCAATTATTTTAATGTTTTTTTCAAGCGATTTTAATACTGAATGGGTTCTTGCCATGAATTGTTTTCTTACTTTAATGACATCATCAGGGTTTTTTGCCTTGAATATCTGCTTGCTTGAATTAATCTGGATTTTTTTAATTACTTTAAGCGATTTATTCAGTTGGCTTGATGCCTGCATTAATTTTTCAGGCTTTTCAATTGAAGAAACCATTTCCAAGGTAAATGGGTCAAATTTTTCAATTGAAGGAATTTTTTTTGATTTTTCTTTTAATTGATAAATTATTTTTACCGCCATTTCTTTAAGTAAAATTTGTTCTCTTCTCTGTTTTTTAACCAAAGGATTTTTTGCATGGATTGCTGTTCTGCTGGCTTCCTTTGAAGCGGAAGTATATGCCGAATCCATTAACTGTCGGGAATTCATACTTTATATAGAAGAGAATTGAATAAAAAAGAGATTGGGTTGTTTGTTTTGAATAGTTCTGTTTGTTTTGAATAATGGTTTTTTTTGCTTTGAATAAGGAATTATTTCTTGCCTATTTTTAATTCCCTGCCTTATTTTTAGGAAAAATTCTTTTTAACTGCTAATCCTTTTAAACCATTCGTTGGCAATAATTATAATTAATTAATATATTAGGGGTTCTTTTTAATGCTTGGTTTTAACCTTTATGAAGGCAATTACAAGAAATGGCTTATTATCCCCCCAGTTCTGTTCATTTTGTTTTTAGTGGCAATATTTGTTTATCCTGGAATCACACAGGGAATTGATTTGAAGGGTGGGACAACCATTATTGTGCGATCCAATACTGAATTTGATTCAATGGCAGTAGAAAATGCATTACTGCAGAATTTTAATTTAAATGATTTAAGTGTTGTTGGAATAAGTTCTCCTGCTGGGTTTGGTTTAATGATTCAGTTTTCTGAAAATTCTGAAATAACTGCTTTAACTCAAAGAGTTGATTTAGCTGAACAGAATAATTCAACAGAAGAATTAATTGTTTTAATTAATGAATTAACTCCTACAGCAAATGTTGCTGATAATTGGGATGTGCTTTTGGTTCAGGCAAGAAATGCTGTTTTAGAGGAAAAAAATAAATTTAATTTAGGAATTCAGAAAATGATTTCAACGCAGTTTAATTTAAGTTCTGATGCTCGTTTTCAAGTAAGAGAAATCGGTCCGACTTTAGGAGAAACTTTTTGGGAAACTGCATTAATTGTTTCATTTATTGCATTTGTTTTAGTAATATTAGTTATTTTTGCTTTTTTTAGGGAAATAATTCCTAGTTTTGCTGTTTTAGCTGCAGCAGTTTTTGATATTTTTTGTGCACTTGCTTTAATGAGTGTTTTTAATATTCCTCTTTCATTAGCAACAATTCCGACTTTATTAATGTTAATTGGTTATTCTGTTGACACAGATATAATGCTTACTACAAGAGTATTGAAAAGAAAAGAAAAAACTCCTATATACAGAACTAAAACTGCAATGAAAACTGGTTTAACAATGACTTTCACTACTCTTGCAGCACTTGTTGCAATGCTTTTATTTTCTTATTTTGTTCAGATAATGGTTGTATTTGAAATTGCTGTTGTTTTGATTTTTGGTTTGCTTGGTGATATTTTATCAACTTGGTTAATGAATGCACCAGTATTGCTTTGGTATATTGAATCAAAGGAGAATCAAAAATGAGAAAAACATTAATGAATTGGAAAGTATTATTGGCTTTATTTTTTGTTTTAATTTCACTTGGTTCAATTTTATTTAATGGTTTGGCTTTTGGAATTGATTTTAGAGGAGGAACTCTTTTTACAATTGAATTAGCTGAAGAAGTAACTGATTCACAGCAATTATCAACTATTAGAACAATTATTGAAAAAAGAATGGATGCTTTTGGTTTAAAGGATACAAGTGTTTCAACTGCAGGAAATAAATATATTTTAGCACAGATTGCAGAAACTAATCCTGATAAAATTGCTGAAATGGAAGCATTAATTAAAACTCAAGGGAAGTTTGAAGCAACAATTGAGGGGGAAGTATTATTCAATGGTTCTGATATAATTCATTTAACTAAGGATCCAAGAAAAGGTTATGGTTTTATTGAAGAAGATGATATTGTTCAATGGAGATTGCCTTTTACTTTAAAACAGGAAGCTGCAAGAAATTTCAGTAAATTAACTTTTCATAAATGTTTTTTATCTTCATTTGATCCAACTGCAGGAAATCAGTATGATTGCGATAAAACTTATTTTTTCATTGACAGGCCTCAAAAAACTGTTTTGGTTTTAACTGAAGATGTTTATTATAATGATTCTCAATTGCTTTTGCAAGGAAACATAACTGAGGATATTCCTGCTGGAACAGAAATTAGTAATTTATTAATTAATGCAAAAACCCCTTATCTTGTTGTTGGAGATGAATTAACTGAAGAACAATTAACAGAGCTTTCTTCTTTGAAAGCTGAAAATAATAAAGTATTTGTTCATTCAAGTGTTTCAACTGAAGTTAAAAGTCAATTAACTGAATTAGGTTTTGAAGTAATTGAATTAGATATTGTTGAATCTAATGGAATTGTTGTTCCCTGGGTTTGGAATGTTACTGGAGCGCATTCAGTTATTGCTTTAAGTCCATCTATTACAAACCAAGAACCTTTTGTTGAAAATGTTGAATTAGCAGAAATATTTACTGATTTATTTATTACTGGTTCAGGTAATTCATTTGAAGAATCAAAAACTGATTTAGGTAAATTAACTATTTTACTTGAAACAGGTTCACTTCCAATTGGAATTAAATCAATTTCAAAAGAAACAATTTCTCCTTCACTTGGAAGTGAATTCTTAATGTATTCAATAATTATTGGTTTGATTGCATTAATTGTAGTGTCCTTAGTTATTTTCCTGCGTTATGGAAAAATTCAATTAACTTTGCCAATTATTTTTACTGGTATTTCAGAAGTAATAATTACTTTAGGTATTGCTTCATTTTTCCAATGGAATTTGGATTTAGCAGCAGTTGCAGGAATTCTTGCAGCAGTTGGAACTGGAGTTGATGACCAAATAGTTATAACTGATGAAATGATTAGAAAAGAAGATGATGACTTAAGTTCAGGCATTCAAAAATTAAAAAAGGCTTTTTTCATTGTAATTGCAGCAGCAGCGACCACAATTGCAACAATGAGTCCAATAATATTTTTCGACCTTGGACTTGGAAAAATTAAAGGGTTCGCAGTAACAACAATTGTAGGAGTATTAATTGGAGTAATAATTACTAGACCAGCTTATGGTGAAATAGTGAAAAGAATAATTGAGAAATTGGAAGAAAAAAACTAAATCAGCAGTTTTTTAATTTCTAATTTCTTTACTTTTATTTATGAAACAACTTCGTTTGGTAATGGATTTTTTCAGAAGAGAAGGAATAAACCGACTTAAAGAAAGAAGGGCGGCTCCAAAAGTTTGTTATAAGAGAAGATGGAAGGAGCGCAGAAGAGATAGAATTTTTGATTTGTTCCAGCATGGACGTGAAAGCTATGATGCATTATTAACTGCTTATGGTTTGCCAACAATTTCATCTGTTTTAAGAGAATATAAGGAAAGAATAGGAACTGAAAAAATTAAAATAAATATTTTGGATGCAGGTGCAGGGGCTGGTTTTTTTGGAAGAGATTTAATTAATCATTATTCCAAAGGAATGCATTCAATTGAAGTTGAATATGCTGGAATTGATTTAAATGAAAGAAAGAAAAGAATTGATTTAATTTCAGGGGTAAAACATATACTGAAACACAGAAATCTTCCTGAAGAAAAAGTTCTTGTAAGAAAGCATGATTTTGAATCACAACATTTACCTGAAAATAAGTATGATGTAATTGTTGCAGGGCTTTCATTTCCATATATTAAAGACAAATTCAAGGCACTTGAAAATTTAATTAATTCTGTTAAACCAAAGGGGACTCCTTTAGTTCCTGGAATTGAAGACTTTTTCTTTGAAGATCAAGAAATTAATGATGAAAGAATTAAATTCAATTATTTAAAGCAGATTTTAGAGAAAAAAAACCCTAATTTATATGTAGGGGTTCATGAAAAGAAACATGGGATGGAGCGATTTTTTGGTTTAAAAATAACTAAATCAGATTCAAGAAAAGTTTCAATTCCTTTGGAATTAGTTGAATGGAAAGAACGCCCGCTTTTTGGGGGATTGGTTCAGCCAGAAATCGAAAGCACTTATTGCTTAAAATAATTTCAAATAAACCCCTCAAATTCATTTATTTTCGCGATTTTTTTGGTTAAATAAAACCATGCAATTAAAATGAATGCAGTCATCGCAAACCATGAAATTATGTGCGTTAATTCAGCTAAATCAAATAAAATGCCCATTAATACAACAAAATAAATCCTCAGTAAATTAATTAATAAAAGAAATATTGCCCCAATTAAGAAAATAACTGATTTTAATTTAATTTCAGGTTTCTTCAGAGAAAACACAACTGCAAATAAAATTCCTGCACTAACTAATCCAGTGCAATTTGGTTGAATTAAATAAACTGTTTCATTGAAAAAAATATTGTTTGCAATCACTTGCAATCCCAATGCATTTCCGATTAATTCAGCAATAAAGTTTTCTAAAAAACTTAAATCAATTGCATAAATTAAGAATTGAATTACTGCATAAATTACAAAAAATTTTAATGCAAAAATTAGTTTTTTATTCACCCTCACACCTACCAGGGCACCTTTTTTATTTTTAATTTAAATGCAATCCAGTTGGATATTTTATGAACAAATAATGTTAGAATACAGATTCCAAGAATTTCATAAAAATCAGGGACATAAACAATGCTTCCTAAAATTATTGCTCCAAAAACAAAATCTAATTGATCTAAAAATAATACTTCTTCCCCTGATTCAATTCCTGCACGTCTTTTAAAAAAACTTCCCGCAATGTCTCCAATCATTGCTCCAACTGAAACCAAAAAACCAAATAAAACATAGTTTGTAATAAGAATTTCATTTACTGAAGGATAAATGAACTGAATTAATATTGCAACAAGTGTTCCAATTAAGATTCCTGCAATGGTTCCTTTGAATGTTTTTCCTTTTCCAAGAATCCTGTGGTTATTTAATTTAATTCCCATATCAAGCGGGGTTTTTCCCCCAAAAATCATTGCGCTGGAATTGGCAAAATAAAAAGGTATTATGTATAAGAAAATTCTTGTTATTTCCATTAAAAGGTCCATTTTCTTTCACCCAATTAATTTATTATTATGTTCTTTCTATTTTTAAATTTACGGGGATTGATTTGATTAAGAAAAAAACTCAGGGAATGAAATTCATTTTAATTTTTGTTTTAATTGCCTTAATTGTGCTTTTTGCGGTTTCTTTCATTGTTTTTGCCCTTGTAGGGTCTGTTTCATTTAATTCAGTTGCTTTAATTCCAATTAAAGGAGAAATATCTAATTTTGGCTCTGCCGGGTTTACTGCAGAGGAATTGGCTGAAGAAATTCATTCTGCATGCGGAAATTCCTCAATTTCAGCAGTTGTTCTGGATATTGATTCAGGGGGAGGAAGCGTTGTTGCAACAAAGCAGATTGTTTATGAAATAAGGGACTGCGAAAAGCCGGTTGTTTCATATATTGGTGAAATTGGAGCAAGCGGGGCATATTATGTTGCTAGTGCC
The DNA here is from genome assembly GCA_043817715.1 of Candidatus Iainarchaeum sp. GTDB lineage: Archaea > Iainarchaeota > Iainarchaeia > Iainarchaeales > JAFGBZ01 > JAFGBZ01. The sequence continues at coordinate 22,136 of JBDRGO010000005.1, forward strand.
ACAGATTTTATTTATGCTGATTCAGATTCTTTTGTTGGAAGCATTGGAGTTATTTCTTTTATTCCTAATGTGGAGGGATTAATGGAAAAAATCGGTGTTGAAATGCAGGTTTTAACTGCCGGTGAATTCAAGGATATGGGGAGTCCTTTCAGGGAATTAACTGAAGAAGAAAAAGTTTTATTTGAGGAACTACTTCAAGAAGTTTATTTTCAGTTCCGTTCGGATGTACTGGAATTCAGGGAAGGAAAATTAACTGAAATGAATTTAGCGCAAGTTGATGATGGAAGAATTGTTTCAGGAAGAACCGCGCTTAAATTGAATTTAATTGATGAAATTGGAAGAAAAAAAGATGCAATAAATAAAGCAGCAGAATTAGCAGGAATTTCTTCTGATCCTAATGTAATTAAAATTGAAAAAGAGGAATTTTCTTTAAGCGATATTTTTCTGAAGGCAGGGCTTTCTTTTGGAAAAGGATTTGTTAATTCATTTGCTTCAGATAATGTTAAAGTAAATGCCTAATCCCCAAGCAATTAATGCCCCTGTCATGCTTGCCAGAAAATTGACATGGGTATTTGAAAGCATTTTTTTTCTTTCAAATATTGCGCCTAAAAAACTGTCCATTATTGATCCTGATATTCCCGCCAAAGAAACTGCAATAAATGCAAAGTAATTCGGTTCAAACAGGAAATAAATTAATGCAATGATTATTCCGCCTATTATTCCGCTTATGATTCCTCTTCTTGTTATTCCTCCGTCAGTTCCTGCTTCAACCTCTTTTTTTAAATTAGTTATTAATCTTGGCTTTTTTTTTGAAAGCATTCCTATTTCAGATGAAACTGTGTCGCTTAATGCGGCGCTTATTGCCCCGAAAAAAGCGATTTGAGGCAAAAAGAATAATGCAATCAGCGCAGCCCCTGAATTGCCTAAAATATTTTCAATTGTTCTTGTTTCATGGGGGTTATTTAATTTTAATCTGGAGTATTTTGTTGCAGATTCAGCTGCAATAAAGAAAATAGTCAGTACTATGAATTCCTGTATTCCTCCAAAAAGCTGTAATCTTCCGAAAACAAAAACAGTTAATCCGATTAATGCCGCAAGAATTATGCCTTTTAAGTCAAGGGATTTTGATTTAAATGAAAAAAAAGAGAAAACGCCTAGTACAATTAAGACAAATGCTAATTGAAGCAGATCCATAGCAAACCCTGATTTCACTTTTCCTGGTAAATTCTTGTTTTTGTCACTTCAACTCTTTTGACTGGCATTATTTTTTTGCATTTTTCATGAAGTTTATTTGTGAAATCGCTTAATAAAAATTCTGAAATAATTGTTTCCTTGTTTGTTTTGGCGCAGAATGATTTTACCTCTTCTTTGATTATTGCCCTTATTGCTGTTCTTTGGTTTGCGGTTGCTTTTCTTGCAGTTAAAACCATTGTTTTAACCCTTATTTTTGCCTTGTCTTTGGTTGAACAGTCCTGAACCAATTGGATTTTGCTGCTTCTTCTTCTGATGAATTTTTTCAGGAATGATTCAGGTATTTCATGCCCTGCGCTTTCAGTGTATGCATTGTTTCCCTTGACTTCAGTTATTCTGAACAGGACTTCAACAAACTGCCTTTTTATCTGGTTTGTTATTTTTCTTAAGCTTGCCTTAATGGTTCTTCCCTTGACCTGTTCTGGTTTTGTTGCAACAGTGTCCCCTAATGAAATTCTTTTGAATTCTGTTGGGGCAAGTATTTCATACCATTGCTTTTTCTTCCATTTATCTACTGTTTTTCCTTTTTTTGAAGCCATTTAAATCACTTTGATTTTTTCATTCAGTTCATCCAATAAATCATTGATTTTTATTGAATTGTTTTTTTCAAATATTATTTTTCCTTTCTGCTTTAATTCAATTCTGCACTGCATTACTTCACCAATAATTCGGCTTTTTCAGGAGTATACATCCATTCCCTTGGAAGAGTTCCTGTTTTATGGTAATATCTTACCAATCTCCTGATTTTGCTTACGGTTAACTGGTATCCTCTTTTGGAGGTCATGTCTTTTTTGTTTTCTTTCATATGCTTTGTTAATTTAACTGACCTTTTGATTAAGTTCAATAAGTCCTGTGGGATTCCGCCCAATAATTTGCTTTCCTTTAGAATTTCCTGAATTTTTTTTCCAGTGACTTTTTTAACGCTTGGAATTCCATACAAATCCCTTAAAGTTGTTCCGATTTCTGCAGGGGTTTTTCCTTGATTGTATGAAGCCACAACCAACTGCTTTATTTGGTTATCAGTATATTCAACCCATTCAATCTTATTTTTTGATTTAACATCTTTCTTTGAATCCATTAAAGCCATAAAAGGTCACCGTCCTATTCATTTCGATATAGGAAAGCTAATTGCGAAACAATTAGTACTAAGAAACCTTTCAGGGAAAGGTTTAAATAGGTTTTTAACGGGGTTTTCGCCTTTTAATTATTGGTTTTTTGAGGAAATTGTTGGTTTTTATGCATATCTTATCCTTTTCTCAACTTCATTCATTTGCTTTTCTACATTCTTCCATTTCTTGTTTGTTTTTGCATATCCTTTCAGTATTTCATTCCATTTATTTTCCATTTCTGCATGGCTTGAAGTAAAAACTTTTTTAAATCCAACTAAATCAACTGCTTTGTCCTCTAATTTTGATGATTCAAATCCTAATCCAAAATCAATGAATACTAATTCGTTTTCCTGCACTAAAATATTGCTTGTGGTTAAGTCCCCGTGAATTAAGTTATTTGAATGCATTAAACCGATTTTTTTTCCGATTTCATTCAAATATTTTGTATTTCCTTCATCAATTAATTTCTTCATTGTTTTTCCTTCAATGAATTCCATTGCAATAATTCCTTTCATTAAATTAATTTCATAAATTATCGGCGTTCTTACGCCGATTTCCCTTGCTTTTTTCAGCATTAATGTCTCTTTTTTAATTCTTGATTTATTGATTCTTTTTTCCAGTTCAGGATTTCTGTATGCTTTTTTCACGCGTTCTTTTAATAAAACAGTTTTTCCAAGCAATTCTGATTTGAATAATTTTGCTTCCGCGCCTTGTTTGATTAATTTCATTTTAATTCATTTATTTCAATTAATTTGTATTTTCTTAATTTAATTTATTTTTCTCTTTTTCATTTAAAAGAATTCCATAATGCATAATTGGATTGCTTTTTCAGTTAATTCATAGCTTTCTTCAGTTAATGTTTCGGCTTCTGAATTGAATTCATCAATTGAAAAATAATTCAGTTCATTTAATTTTCCTTTTAATGAATTCATTTTTTCTTCTGCCAAAGAAAATTTTTCCCTTGCCTGAATTAATTCCTTTTTTGCGTTTTCAAGCACTCCGTTTTTGGTGCAGTCAGGATTCAAGGGATTCATGAATTCAATTCTTTGCTTTGCCTTATTCATTGAAAGCATTCCTTCTGAGGAATTGATTTTTGCTTCAATGAATTTTTTTGCATTTGATTCACTTATTTTTGATTTCAATGAAATTAATTCAATTTTATAATTTTCAATTCCTTCAATTGCAGGCAGAAAGCTTCCAACTTCAAGCTTTTGCTCTAATGAAGCAATTTTCTGGAAATCTGATTTCGTTCCTGGAATGCTTAATGCATTAAAGTAAATCAAAACAGCAAGAATTGCTATAATCAAAATCAATGCTTTTCCTTTCATTTAAATTCCTCCCTGGAATTTAAAGTTCTAAACTCTTTGAGTTTAGATTTTAAATTTGCTTTTTGCAAATTTAAAGCTTTAAATTTTTCTAAAAAATTTAAATTCATTAGAATCAAATTAATTAATGGAATTAAAGTATTTAAAAGTATTCAAATTACTTAAATTCAATTTCTTTTACTTTCATTGTTGCCTTTATTTCATTTAATTCATTTTCGCTTAATTTTTCTTTTTCTTCTTTTTTTAATTCAATCCTTATCTTGTCAATTTCAGCATTCAGGCTCATTTGTTTTCCTGTTTTGAATTTTCTTATTTCTGCAATAACTGAATTCATTATTTTTCCTTTTTCTTCAAATTCTTCATTAATGAATTCTTGTATTGCTTCAGGCCATTTTTCCAAATGAACTGATTTTTGTGTAAGTTGTGATTTGAAATTTTCCTGCATTATTTCTTCAATTGCATGGGGCAAAAAAGGAGCCAATAATTTCAGCACATCAAGCATTACTGAATTCAGGCAATGCTGTGCTTCTTTTTTGTTTGTGCAATTCTCATCATAAACCCTGTATTTCACTTCTTCAATATAATAATCAGCGAATTCCAGCCAGAAAAAGTTCCTTGTTTCATTTAATGCTTTTGAAAATTCATATTTATCTAGTGCTTCACTTGCCTGTTTTTTGACTGAATTAATTCTTGACAGAATCCATTTGTCTGTTGAAGCAAAATCTGCTTTCTTTAAATTAAATTCTTTTTCATTGAAATCCTTGCATAACATTGAAACAAATTTAGTTGCATTAATTAATTTAGTAATAAATTTTAGTGCTGAAACAAATTCTTTTTCGCTGAAAGGGGAATCTTCCCCTAAACTGGTCTGCCCAGCCCAATAACGAAGGCAGTCAGCGGAATATTTCTTGATTAATTCCTGCGGATGAATTACATTTCCTTTTGATTTGCTCATTTTTTTTCCTTTTGAATCCAAAGCCCAGCCGGAAATCATTATGTTCTTGAATGGAATTGAATTGAAATGCAGATGCGATTTAACCATTGTATTGAACAGCCAGAAAGTGATGATGTCATGCGCCTGCGGGCGTAAATCCATTGGATATAATTTTGAAAAAATCTTTTTTCCCCTGAATTTTTCAATTGCCAGTCTTGGAGTCAAGGAACTTGTAGCCCATGTATCCAATACATCTTTTTCTGGAATGAATTTTTTTGATCCGCATTTGCATTTTTCAATTGGTTTGTCTTCCAATGGATCAACAGGCAATTGTTCTTCTTTTGCCAGAATCACTTCTTTGCATTCAGCGCAATACCATGCCGGAAACGGAACCCCGAAATTCCTTTGCCTTGAAATGCACCAGTCCCATTGAAGCCCTTTAATCCAGTTAGTGTATCTTGAAACCATGTGTTCAGGAAACCAATGCATTTCTTTTCCTCTTGCAAGGAATTCTTTCTTTAAATCCAAATACTTAATGAACCATTGCTCTGTTGCAACATATTCAATTGCAGTTCCGCATCTTTCATGGACATTAACTATGTGATTTAATTTTTCTTCTTTAATTAATGCGCCTGCTTTTTTTAAATCCTGAATTATTTCTTTTCTTGCTTCCTCTGAATTCATTCCATGGTATTTTCCTGCAAGTTCATTGAATTTTCCGTTCAATTCCATTGCATGAACTGGCTTTGCTTCAGGATGGCGCGCAAGCCATTCAATGCATTCCAATCCGCCATAAGAGCAGTAATAAACAACCCCTGAACCATATTCAGGATTGGTTGCTTCATCTGCTGTAAGAATTACTTCTCTGTTGATTAAAGGCAGTTTAATTTTTTTTCCGATTAAATGCCTGTATCTTTTGTCTTCCGGATGCACTGAAATTCCCATGCATGCAGGCAATAATTCAGGGCGGGTAGTTGCAAAAATCAGTTTGTCCCCTGTTTCTGCCTTAACTTCAATATAAATCAATGCGCTTTCTTTTTCTTTGTCCTCTAATTCAACCTGTGCAATTGCGGTATGGCATTGGGGGCAGACCATTATCGGCGATTTTTTTCTGTAAATGCGTTTCATTTCATATAAATCAAGAAATGATTTCTGCGAAATTTTTTGGGAAAATTCATCAATTGTTGTGTAATTGATTTTCCAGTCACAGCTCATTCCGATTGCTTTCCAGTCAGAAATATATTCTTTCCTTAAATCAATTAATGTGTCCAAGCATAATTTCACATATTCTTTGCGTGGCATTTCTGATGATTTTATTTTTTTTGTTTTTTCAATTAATTTATCTGTCGCCAAACCATTGTCATCTGTTCCAAAAGGATAAAATACATTGAATCCTTTCATTCTTTTGTATCTTGCAATAAAGTCCTGCTGGGAATATGAAAATGCATGCCCTAAATGCATTTTTCCGCTTACTGTCGGAGGCGGAGTATCAATGCTAAATACTGGTTTTTCTGAATTTTCATCAAATCCGTAAATGCCTTCTTTTAACCAGTAATTTTGCCATTCCTGCTCTATTTCCTGCAGATTCAAATTCTTAGCCATATTCTCTCAAGAAATTACCTAGAAAAAACTTAAAAAGCAACGGAATAAGAATAAATTTAGCTGAATTTCTCCTTTACTTTATCAAAAAATCCTTTTCTTTTTTTTCTGGTTTTTTCTGTTCCGCTTAATTTTTCAAATAATTCTTTCTGTTTCTTGGTTAATTTTTCCGGTGTTTTAAGGAAAACCTTCACATACTGGTCCCCGTAATTATTTGAATTCACTTGCCTGATTCCCTGTGATTTCATTTTGAATAAAGTGCTTGTCTGGGTTCCTGCAGGGACTTTTAATTCGGCTTTTCCTTTAATTGTGGGAACCTCGATTTTTGTCCCTAATGCCGCTTCTGAAAAGCTTAAAGGAACTTCAATGAATACATCAATTCCATCGCGTTTGAATACATCATGCGGTTCAACCAAAATAACCACGAATAAATTTCCTGAACCGCCTTCATCAAAGTTGCCCTGTCCTGACAGCCGTAAATGATTTCCTGAATTAATTCCTTCAGGAATATTTAATTTGATTTTTCTTTTTCTTTTAAGTTTTCCCTGCCCATTGCATTCCTTGCAGGGGTCGGTAATTATTCCCCCTTCTCCTCTGCATTTGGAGCAGGTGCTTTGAGTCTGGAAAATCCCGAAAATTGTCTTGCGTGTTTTTACTTCCATTCCCCTGCCATTGCATTGAGGGCAGTTTTTTATTCCTGTTCCGCCTGAGCCATGGCATTTTTCGCATTCCTCAATTCTTTGGATTTCAATTTCTTTTTCTGTCCCTAAAGCAGCATCCATGAAGGAAATTCCTAGTTTAACAACAATATCCGCGCCTTTCTGGGCGCCTCTTCTCTGCATTCCGCCAAACAAATCTTCAAATCCTCCGAAGCCCATTCCTGAAAATAAGTCGCTGAAATCAAAATCCATTCTGGAAAAATCCCCTGAATTGAATCCCCCGAAATTGGAAAATTTTTCCCCTGCTTCCCCAAACTGGTCATAATTTTTTCTTTTTGTTTCGTCTCCTAAAACACCATATGCTTCATTTACTTCCTTGAATTTTTGTTCAGCATTTGATTCAGAAGAAACATCCGGATGGAATTTTTTTGCCATCTGCTTATAGGCTTTTTTTATTTCTTCTTGTGATGCATTTTTTGAAATGCCTAAAACTGAGTAATAATCTTTTCCTGCCATAATGAATCAAGCCTTATGTGAGTTCCCTTACAAGCATGCCGCTAAGCATTAAAATAATTGCTCCAACGCCCATTGCAGTTAAAGCGCTTAATAATTCAGAGTCAGGAAAAAGAATTTTGTCAAAAATAAGGTCGGTCATCATCCATGCTCCTCTCCAGAAGCAAATCAATGCAACTCCAACCATTAAAGCAAAAGTAATTTGGTGGTCTGTTTTCATTTTAATGAATTTGTTTTTCATTTTTGAAAAAAGTTTAATCATTTAACTCACCATTACTATTCGGCCTTTACTCTTATTTATTTCTTGTTGTTTACTTTGTCTTTTTATTTCTTGTCATTTTCCACTTTGAAATCTGCATCAACAACTTTTTCATCTTTCTTTTTTCCTTTTGGTTTTTCTTCTTCATTTTCTTCCTGTTGCCCCTGGCTTTGCTGTGTCTGCTGATATTGCTGCTGCGCTTGCTGATACATTTTTGTACTTGCTGCCTGAACTACTTTATTTAATTCATCAAGTTTCTGCTTTATTTTCACTGCATCTTTTGGTTCTATTTTAAGTAATTCTTTTAATTCGTTATTCTTTTCGGTTATTTCTTTTTCTTCTTCTTCAGAAATTTTTCCTTTCATTTCAGTAAGTACTTTTTCTGTTGAATAAGTTGTGCTTTCAGCCGTGTTAATTGCCTCAACTTCTTCTCTTCTTTTCTTGTCATCTTCTGCATGCATTTCCGCGTCTTTCCTCATTTTTTCAATATCCTGTTCTGAAAGCTTTTCTGATGCCACAATTTTAATGCTTTGGGTTTTTCCTGTTCCTAAATCTTTTGCAGTTACATGAACTATTCCATTTGCATCAATATCAAAGGTCACTTCAATCTGCGGAATTCCGCGCGGAGCAGGAGGCATTCCAGTTAACTGAAATCTTCCCAATGATCTGTTGTCTTTTGCAAATTCTCTTTCTCCCTGCAGTACATGAATATCCACTGCAGGCTGGTTGTCTGCTGCTGTTGTAAATACCTGGCTTTTTTTGGTTGGAATTGTTGTATTTCTTTCAATTAAAGTTGTTTTAACTGCTCCAAGTGTTTCAATTCCTAATGTAAGTGGAGTTACATCTAATAGAAGAATATCTTTTACTTCTCCTGATAAAACTCCTGCCTGGATTGCCGCTCCCATTGCAACACATTCCATTGGGTCAACTCCGCGTTCAACTTTTTTTCCAACAATTTTTTCAACAAATTCCTGCACTGCAGGCATTCTTGTAGGGCCTCCGACTAAAATGATTTTATCAATTTCTTTAGGAGTTAATTTTGCATCAGCTAATGCCTGTTCAGTTGGTTTCTGACATTTCTTGATTATTGGATTAATTAATTCCTCTAATTTTGCCCTTGATAATTTCATTACTAAATGCTTTGGCCCCGAAGAATCAGCGGTAATATATGGCTGATTAATTTCTGTTTCAATTGTTGTGCTTAATTCAATTTTTGCTTTTTCTGCTGCCTCGCGCAAGCGCTCCATTGCTTTTGAGTCCTTGGATAAGTCAACTCCTTCCCTTTTTTTGAATTCAGCAATGATATAATTCATTAAGGTTTCATCCATGTCCCTTCCGCCTAATTGCGTGTCTCCTGAAGTTGATTTTACTTCAAATACTCCGTCGCCGAAATCCATTACTGTTACATCAAGTGTTCCGCCTCCGAAATCAAACACTAAAATTTTCTGGTCCTTTCCTTTTTTGTCCAGTCCATAAGCAAGCGATGCCGCGGTTGGTTCATTAACAATTCTTTCAACTTTTAATCCTGCAATTTCTCCTGCATCTTTTGTTGCCTGTCTTTGGTTGTCGTCAAAATAGGCAGGGACAGTAATTACTGCTTTTTCGACTTTTTCCCCTAAAAATTCTTCTGCATCTTTCTTGATTTTTTGTAAAATAAATGCACTAATTTGCTGAGGGGAATATTCATTGCCGTTAATTTTGTATTTATGGTTTGTTCCCATTTTTCTTTTTGCCCCGCTGACTGTCCTTTCAGGGTTTGAGACATTCTGCCTTCTTGCAGGCTCGCCTACAAGCAATTCCCCTTTTTCAGTGAAAGCCACAACCGAAGGAAATGCCTTTCCATACATGCTTACTCCTTCTTTTGAAGGAATAATTTTTGGTTTTCCTCCTTCCAAAACTGCTGCAGCACTATTTGATGTGCCAAGATCTATACCTAAAATTTTTGCCATAATAAATCACTTCCTAAAAATAAATTTACTCCTTTAATTTTTCGTTTTCTTTTTGCAAACTTTTTCTTTTTTCAAAAGAAAAAGTTTTTTTATTCACTTTTACTTTACTTGCCCTCAATAATTTTCCTTTAAACAAATACCCTTTCAAAAATTCTTCTAATATAATTCCGTTTTCTTTTTCTTTATTTTCTTCATATGAAACACAATCATGAATACTTGGATCAAATTGTTTTCCTAATGCGTTGATTTCCTCTAATCCCTGGGCTTTCATTACATCAAAAAACTGCTTTCTGATTAATTCAATTTCTTTTGCATTATGCTCTGCTGCCTTATCCATTGAATCAAGCACAGGCAAAAATTTTTCAGTTAAGGAAGCATTTGCATATTCTAAAAATTGCTTTTTTTGGATTTCCTCTCTTTTTTTGTAATTCTCAAATTCTGCCTGAAGCCTTTGAAGAGTGTCCTTTAATTCATCAAAACCCTGTTTTTCTTTTGGCTTTTCTTCATGCTCTTTTTTAATGCATTCCTTTTCTTCATTGTGTTTTTCATTCACTTCTTTGCATTCCTGCTTTTTGTATTCTTTTTCTTCACTTTCCTCTTTATTTTCTTTTTCCTCTTCTTTCCCTGTTCTTCCTTGTTTATTCATTAAAACCACTAAAAATGTCCAAATCTCTTAATCAGTAACTATACTCTTTAAACAAAACCTTTTTATTTGTTTTTATTGAATTAAGTTCTTATGAGTGAAGTTAAGCTGTTAAGGGCTTTGCCTGAACCAAGAGAAGTTCCAAGAAGGGCTAGTTTTAGGGTTGTAATTAAGCGTGTTTCTCGTCCGATGGCGGATAATTTTGACAGGGAATTTGAATGGTTTTGCAGTTCGCTTGGTTTTTTGGAACCGATTGACAAGGACAAGGTTGCGGCAAATGTATTCAAGGAAGTGCTTGTTGCAACTGAAAGAGGCGAGGCATTGACTTCAACCGCGATTTCCCACAGGGTTCAAATGAGCAGGGGCTCGGTAATTAATCATTTGAATAATTTATTGCGTGCAGGGTTGATTGAAAGACATGGAAGATATTACACTGCAAGAGGAAAATCAGTGCAGGCAACTGTTCAGGAACTGGAAGAAGACATTGAGCAGATTTTTGGAAGAATGAAAAAAGTTGCTAAATCAATTGATGAAGAACTTGGATTGGAATGAATAACAGGGTTTGGAATAAAGAACTTAATTCAGGATAAGACATCCTGGAAT
>JBDRGO010000006.1:0-3156 GCA_043817715.1 Candidatus Iainarchaeum sp.
TGAAATTCCCCACCCGTCCATTACAATTAAAACCAATTTATTCATGGCAATTCCCTTTTATCTGTGTTGTTTTTCTTTTTTGTTTATATTGTTTTAATTATTTTTTTAAATTTTTTATTTTTTTTGCCTTTCTTTTTGCAAACTTTTTCTTCCCTTTCAAAGCAAGCTTTGAAGGGCACAGCAAAGTTTACTTTGCTTGTGTTTTAAAGAAAAAGTTTATTCATTCAATTACCCCGAATTCAATTCTTTTTCCGTTAAAATCATAGGCATTAATTGAATTTAAATCATAAGGGCTTGACACAATCAAATGAATAAGCCCCCTTCTTGAAAAACTCCTTAAATCTGCCTTGGATGGAAATGCATTTCTTGAAGGATGGGAATGCACCGAGCCCATCAGCCTTGAATCAAACGGAATCAAGTCCTCTCTAATTGAAACAAATGAATTTCCTTGAACTGCCGGAACAATAACCAATTCATCAATCAATTCCTTTTCCTTTTCCCCGCCAAGCAATGCAAAAAACTCGTTCGGAAAGCAGTTCATTGAAGCAATTAAAACGCTTTCAATAACCGCTTTTTTTATTCTGAACATGTTAATTGCCGTCCTTTAATATTGCATAATCTTTTTTTTCAATAATTATTTTTGCCCCTTTATTTATTGATTCATTGAAATAGCCCCGATATACATCCATGTCCTCAATTATAATGTATTTTTCTTCAGATTCAAAAACTTTTTTTTGTTTAATCGGGGCATAACCAAGGGCCCAAACAGAGTTAGTTTTAATTTTTTTCTCTATTGCGGCATATCCCCAAAAGTGAAGTGTTGAATCAACAAAGCTTTCCTTAAAAGGCATTTCAAGGTTTTTCACCTCAACAAAGCTTTTTTCAGGAATTAGGTTATAATCATTGTATCTTTCAGCAAGTTCATTATTTAATGCCGTGAAATTTATGGTTGCATTAATTAGCGCAAGCAAAGCAAGAACAAAAGCAATTATTTGCAGGCTTTTGGAAAGATTAATTTTTAACCCTGCAAAAAGGAAAAAAATAAAGAAAAGGAAAAATCTTATTCCTACATATCCCATGCCCCTGATCTTGAAAGGAAATAAGAGAATACACAAAAAACAAGCAAACGACAGAAGCAATATGCTTTCTTTTTTTTCTTTTAACAAAGAAAAAACCAGAATTAATAGCGAAATTGCTGCAACAAGCAAATTGCCCGGGGTTCCTGCAAGAGCACTTGCAAGCAGAGAAATTGTTGAATTAAAACCGGCGAAATAGTTTTCTCCCGCAATGCTATTGAAGGAAGTTATAAAAACAAATCCCAACAGAACAAAGAGAATAATCGCCAACTTTATATTGATTTTTTGTTTTTCCCTAAAACCAATGAATAAAATAGAAAAAATCAGCACAATAAAGGGAAATAGGTGGGTGAAAAACAAAGCAATTAACAGGGCTGAGAAAATTATTTCTTGATTTTTTTCTTTCAGCCTTGTTTTATGCCAGTATGCAAATAGAATGAGGAAGAATATGCTTCCAAGAAGAAAATTTAGGAATCCAAGCTGAAAAAAATAATTATAAGAAAAAACAAACGAAAAAAGAGACCATTTTTCATCGACAGCGAGGCCTTTAAGAAAATATCTGAACGCCAACGGAAAAAAAATCACTAGGAGGCTTAGAAAAATCTTTGCCGCTATTTTTATGCCAAAAAAGGAAGTAAGCGCTATTAGAACAAGGTCTGCTGTCCAGTATGGAACAAGCGGATTGAATTCAAAATATTCGGTGTAGAATTCATCTCCCTCAAACAAGTTTTTTTCAGTTTCAATTCTAAGCAAATGCTGAGGCAAATCCTGTAAAGGAACAAATTCAACGCTCCAAATAGGGATAAGTGAAAACAGAATTAATGAAAAAAACATCGCTGAAAAAATTTTTTTATCCATCTAATGCATTAGATTCAAATAAATTAAAAAAGTTGGCAGCATTAAAAAAGCCATCATTGCGCTTCTTTTTGCACTGCTTAAGATGCAGTAAGTCCCTATTGCAGTGGCTGAAGCGAAAACAATCAATCCCATTGTTCCGCCGAAAAATAAATTAATTAATGCCAGAAACCCGAGAATTCCGAGGTTCACCGCCTTATAATTGATTTTAGGAATTATTTTTCCTGCATTAACTGAAAAGAATTCCGCCGCAAAAAAAGCCAATCCAAAGCATGCAATTGAAACCGCGAGCAATAAAAGCATGTTTCCCAAATCAAGTTCAATTAATCCGCTTACTGCCTTTGCAATTCCTGTCCTTGTTTTTCCTACTGCAAACAAAACAATCATGCTAAGCAGTTGGGTTGAAGTATTCAATCCTCCTACAAAAACCATGTAATTTTCCGGCTTCATTTTTCCTGCAATTTTTTTTCCGATTAACGCGCTTTGCCCTGCGCTAATTGAAGGCATTACTGCAGTGAATGCCCCTAGAAAGCTTGCAAAAGAAGCGAACTTAATTGAATCAATTAAATCGAATTCGCTGAATTCATTTTTTTGTTCCTTGATTTTCGGCGGAAAAAGAACCGAAATCACTGCATTTCCTGCCCCAAAAAAACCGGTAATTCCTGCAATCAAAAGAGCCTCAAAATTAAGGTTCATGCAGCTTATTCCAAGAAACCCGCTTAAAAAAACAACAATTAAATTTGATTTAACCGAATTAATGTTCTGTTTTTCAAAAACAGTCAAGGTTAATGCAAGCAGGATACTGCTTGGCACAAGAAATGAAATCAGTTCAAAAAAATTAACCAGAAAAGAAAACAAAGGCAAGGCAATTATAATTGAAATAATTCCCGCAAAAAGGCTTCCGATTAATGCAAGCCTTACTGCATAAATTCCTCTTCCTTCAAGAAAAAATCTATGCCCTGCAAGCGCGGAAAAAATCGTTTCATCTTCCGGAGCGCCTAAATAAATTGCAGGGATTATATCCACAAAAGAATGCGTTATTCCTGCGCTTAAAATAAATACTGCCGCAGTGATTGGATTGGCGAAACTCAAAAACAATGCCAATGCAGCCAGGTTGTTTGCATGGATTCCGGGAGTTAATCCCGTGAAACACCCTGCAATAAAGCCGAATAAAAGCCACTGGATTAATTCAATCAATTATTTTCACTTAATCAATTCAATTATT
>JBDRGO010000007.1:0-81410 GCA_043817715.1 Candidatus Iainarchaeum sp.
CAAAGAAAAGCGTAATCTAAGCTTCTTTTAAGAAAAAAGAAGTAAAAAAAGCATAAATCATTAACCTTTGCAGTAATTTCTCTTATTTGTTAAGTTAGAAAATGAGTTAACTGAGAAAATATTATGTAGAAGAAAGAAATGTTTTTTACATTAAATTGAATTTTTTTTTCTATTATGTGAATTGTAAATGCGGTTATCTTTCAGCAACTATATTTACAATTTCATCATTTTTATTCATATTTCTGAACGTATGCTCTGAATAAATTCTTATTTTCCTAAAACCTGCTTTTTTAAGAAATTTCCTGATTTCTAAAGGCAAATAAAGGTGCCTTTTTAGAACCCTGGTTTTTTTGCTGAAAAGCCCTTTTCTTGTTTTGGTGAATTTGGTTATTTCAGTAAAAATTTTGTTATCAGTAAGCGTTTCTTTCCAAAGTACGGCTTCTTTTCCAAAATCCTTTCCCCAGAAAAATTCTTCTTTGCCATAAAAAGGCAGTAAAGCCAGGCTTAAAAGAAAAAAACCTTTTTTATTAAGTGAATTAAATGCAGTGGAAAAAAATCCATTAATTTGGGAAGGCAGGATTTCTTCAATTACATTAAAACAAGTTATTGCATCAAATTTTTTATTTAAAGAAAAATTAATTAAATCCTGCGCCGAAAGCAGCGATTTTTTAAGTTTTTTAGAAGCAATACCAAGCATTTTTTTGGAAGAATCAATTCCATAGCAGTCAAAAGAATTTTCCAAAAACGAAAGGAATTCCCCTGTCCCGCACCCTAAATCCAAGACTGATTCAGAATTATATTTTGAGGTCAGTTTGGCAAAATAAACTGCATTTGCAGTATCTCCATCATGCGTAATGGAATCATATTTCCCTGAAACAAAAGAATAAAAGGAATTGTTCATAAAAAAAGCAGTTTACAAACCTTTTTATTCTTATTTCTAAACCAATAAATAAGTTTAATTAAAAAAACTCATTTATTGCCCGGGTAGCTTAGTGGTAGAGCATTCGGCTGTTAACCGGAGGGTCGGAGGTTCAAATCCTCCCCCGGGCGCCAATGCTATAATGTATTAAAAATTAAGAATTTATTAATATTTATTACATAATAGTAATGTTTTTATAGTGTTTGTTGCTTGCTTTAGCATGGTTTCAAAGTATGATTTATTGTATTCTGTTTATTTAGAGGAAGGATTAACTGCAAGCCAATTAGTGAAAAAACTCGGTAAAACACAGCAAAACTATCAAATATTCTATAATCATTTAAAAGAATTAGAAGAAGAAAAATTACTTGAATTCAAGAACAATAAGTGCTTTTTGGTTAATTCTGATAAAACCAGAAACTTGCTTAAATTAATTGATTTTTGTGTAAGCAATGGAATTCATTACAATGAATTGTTTTTGCCTAAAACAATTGAATTCATTAAAATAGGATTACAAAAAAATATTTTAGAAAATCTTTCATTTAATTCAAGAACAATTTCAAGAATTTCTTTATTTTTAGTAAAGCATGGCTTTATTTTAATTGAATCAAAAAAACCATTTAAAGCAAGAATTGTTTACTCTGGTTTTTTAAAAAACTTAGTTGAATTTTTTGAAATAAATGTTAAAATTAATTGTAAAAATGTTTTTGAGGAAGCGAATGAAAAAAAACTGAATTCAGATATTGAAAAAGAATTTTCTAAATACAAAAAACAAACCAAACAAATTTCTTTAGATGAAAAAATTAATTTCATTCACAGAAGCCTTTCATTAGAAGGAAACACTTTAACTTTAGGTGAAACAGAAAAATTAATTAAAAAAAACATTCCGGCAAAAGGAAAAACATTCAAAGAAATGCAGGAAATAATTGACTACAAAAAAGCATTAGATAAACTAATTCAAGAAAAAAAACCATTAAATTATGAAACTGTTTTGGAGTTTCACTCCATTGCAATGAATTCATTAAAAGCAGGCGCGGGTGAATTAAGAAAACAAAAAGTTAAAATAAAAGGAAACCCAAAATTTAAGCCAGCAGATTGGAAAGAAATTCCTTTAAAGATAAGCAAGCTTTTCGATTTTTATGAAAAAAATATTAATTCAAAAATGAAAGCCTCAGAAACAATTGAGTTTGCTTCTTTTTTGCATAGTGAATTTCAGTGGATTCACCCATTCATTGACGGAAACAGCAGAACATCAAGAGCAATATTCATTCACACACTATTATTGAAAGGATTTCCATTAATTACTTCCACTGCGGGATTTATTTATCAATACATGCAACTAACAAAACTCTCACAAAAAAGAAACGACAAAAACTTCACACTATTCAAAAAACAACTAGTACTACATTCATTAAAACAAACAAACCAAAAACTCAAATACAACTAAATGTTCACTTTCAATGAACAAAATGTTCACACAAAAACAAATTAATTGCCAAAAACCACCTTATTCATTTTCAAACAATTGGATGCATTACTGAACGGAAAAGTGTTCCAAAATGAGAGACATGACAAAAATGGAGTTTAATGCAAATCAGCTGGAGTGACCCCCTTTTTGCGGACAGTAAGTTAAGCAACTACCTCCTTTATTATTTTTTGTTTGAAAGCAGCTTTGTAGAATTCCGCAAAATTGAATTTTAAATTGATTTAAATTTGCAAAGCAAATTTAAAGCTTTAAATTTCTGCAAGAAATTTAAATTGCTTTGAATTTCTGAATAAATGAATTCCATGAATTGAATTTTTGTTCTTTGTAAAGCATTTCTACAGAGCCCAGAAAAGCAAAAAAAATATTAACTAGTTCGTGCATTATTAGTTTGGAAAAAAACCGATGGCTTGAAGAGGAACTGAAACAGGCGGATTATGGCTTCTCCCTGCAATAATTAAAAATAAAAAAAAGAAGAAGAAAGGAAAATTAATCCTTTTAATTGCAGATAATTCCTTTAACCAGAAACTCATTTTTTTGATCTTGGAAAACCTTGCGCATCCATTACAAATACATGGCTTGGATTCTTAGAACAAACTAATTCGGCTCCATCGGATTTCAATGCAACAGTTGAATAAGTTTTTGAATAACATTTGGGACAACCCATCATAAATCCCGCCTCCTTTAACTTAAATAAATGCCTACAGAAGCTTTTTAACCAGATATTGAAAAAAGTTACATGAAAATAGAGAAATAAATAAAACCGAAATTCTTTTTAATTCTTTAAGCCTTTTTTCTTTCATGCAGATTTTAAGGAAAACAGTTAAGGACCCTGATTTCATTGAATTGAATTCAGTGCAGAAAGGCTCATGGATTAATTCAATGAATCCATCAAAAGAAGAAGTGCAGAAATTAATAACTGAACTTAAACTAGATGAAGAAATAATTGAGGATTTTCTGGATGAAAACTCTGTGCCAAGAATTGAAACAGATGAAGGAATAACTTATTTTTTAATCCGGGTGCCGGTAACGGAAAAAAAACTGTTAAAAACAACCACTTTGGGAATTGTTGTTACAGAGGCATTTATTTTAACAATGACCCCTGAAAGCAGCCTGCAATTGATTAACTATTTTCTGGAAAATAAAAACATTTTCACAACCCAAAAAACAAAATTTGTCTTGCGATTGCTGGACAAAACAATTGAATCCTATGAAAAGAAAACAGATTATCTGAACAAGGAAGTAAACAAAAAAAGAAGGCAGCTGCAGAAATTATCAAACCAGGACATTGCCACAATGGTTGAATTTGAAGAATCATTAAATGATTTTATCAGCGCATTGGTTCCGATAACAATTATTATCAATAAAATCAAGGCAGGAAAAATCCTTCAGGTATATGAACAGGACCAGGAATTATTGGAAGATTTATTGATTTCAGCAAATGATTCCCTGCAATTAAGCAAATCAAGAATCAAAACAATCACAAACATCAGGGAAGCGCATACAACAATTCTTTCAAATAATTTGAACAAAACAATGAAACTGCTTACTGCAATAACAATTGTTCTGACAATTCCCACAATTATTTCAAGCATTTACGGAATGAATATTCCTCTGCCGATTCAGGCAGAAAACAATGCATTCCTTTACATAATAATTATTATTTTACTGATTTCAGCAGGATTAATCTTAGTGTTCAAAAAACAGGACTGGATTTAAAAAGTAAAAATCCAGAATCAAAAATAAAAAAGAAGAAAATTAATGCCGCATTTAAGGCATTTATTAGATTAATTTATTTTTTTAAAATCAATGCCTTTTTTCTTGCAGATTTACTGTCTGAAGAAATTAACCGCAATTTGTTTTTTGCTTTTGCTGAAAAAACCAATTCTTTTTTCCCTGCTTTTGCAGAAACTGAATTGCTTATCCCTGCTGCAGAAACTGAATTGCTTATCCCTGCTTTTGCAGAAGAAAAGCCTTGCTTTTCCATTCCTTGCTTTTCTTTCAAAGTGAATTTATCACAAGACCAGTCTGTTTCTGTCTGGAAATCATATCCTTCAATTACTGGCATTTTACTTGCAATGCTGCAAATGAATATATTATATCTTTCAGTGTCCAAATCAAACAACGGCTCCGAAGCAGAAAGCCTTGGCTGAATCAAATAATGCAATTCATTGTTTGCCTCAAGATAAAATTCTTTATTGAATTTTGTAATGAAATCCAGTTCGCTAAAATGCCTGTCAGCCAAAACAAATTCCAAATCCACCGCATCATAATAATACGCAGGAATTTTTTTTGCATTGCCAAATTTGTCTTCCAAAACAATTGCATTCATCAAATAAACTTTCTGTCTTTCATCTGAAAAATTTTCAACTGAAGTAAGCACGCTGAACAAATCATTTGAATAATAAGTGTTTCCATTAAGAAGATTCACATTAACTGAAATACTCAAACTAGAATCCTGTTCTTCAGTTGAAGGAATAAAATATTCACAATCCCAGTTATATGCACCGTTTGCAGTGCCTGGAGCAACCATCTGGTCGCTTGCAATAGAGCAGAAACTATAAATGTATTTTCCATTATCAAGATACTGAAATAAAGGATCTCTTGAAGAAAATGAAGTTTCTACCTGAAACTGTTTTTCCTGCCCTGAATTAAATCTTGACGGGTAATTCCAGTTCAAAACATCATAAGCATTAAAATTGCCTGAATGAACATCCCATTTCTGCAAAGTATTGTTCCAATAATAAAGAGGGAATTTTTTTCCATTGCTTTTTTCTTCCGCAACAATTGCCCTGAAAAGATAAATGCTTTTAGCTGAATTAAAATTTGATTTTACAAAAGAGTTTCCGATAAACTGTCTGTCGGCATAATAATATTCTCCAGAAAACCCTGAACCACTTAAGCCTGATTCAGCATGAATTAAGTTGCTTCCTTCAGCAAAAGCCTGAAAAGAAAGCAAAAACAATGCCGAAACAAAAAATAAATATTTATTCATCAAACCACCATGTAACTTTATACAGTTAACTAATAACTAGTCTTAGGAAAAGAATTTAAATGCTTGTTTTGCAACCACTATTGAATAGTTGCATTAGAATTCAGCTTAAATTGCATTAAATAAACCTGCTTAACGCATTAAATAGTTAAACCTGGCTTATTCGCCTTTATAGAACAATTCATATGTTCCGATTAAAAGCAGTACAAAGGCAATGATTATGTCAATATCGGGGGCAAAAAACGGGTCTCCGCCAAAAAGCCATCCTAATCCAGACATTAAGAAAATTGCGGCAGCCACAACCAGAAAAACCCCTACAAGCAAATCATTTTTGATGAAATCCAGTCCAGCCATACAATAACATCCCTGAAAACAATTTATAAAAATTTACTACTATAAAAAGACAAATTATCCGCTTAACCCTAAACTGGATTTAATTCGATTCAATGTTTGTTTTTCGCTAAAATTTGCTACATACAAAGCAGTGGCTAAGTTTCTTTCAAATATATTAAAAATTGACTCAATTTCAGATGAAGTTATATTGTCGATTTTTAAGCTATGAATCAACATGCCGTAACTTCTAGTTAAGTTAACAAATTGGCCAGATTTAAGCAACTCCATTTCAGAGCCTACTGCATTGATTCTTCTATTAAGATACTTCATTCGTTCATGAAATTGATTTTCATTTCCTGGTTTTTCACTAAATGTTAATTTTAGTGCATCAGAAAAAGGCATTTCCTTTTCTTCATGAGATGGAAATACAGGCTCCTTTTTCTTTCTTGCAGTTTTCTCTCTGCCCTCGCTTTTAAACTTCAAAAATCTTTTAACTCTAGGATAATTGATTATTTCTTCTCTATTCCCAGTCAGCACTGCAAGATTTTTCACATGCCCTGCAATTTTCTTTACTCTTTCATCAGCGGAATCAACAACAAAAATATCACTAAAATTATTTATTAAATCACGGAAAAATTCTGCACGTTTTTCTTGCAATTTAGTTAAATCAGCATTTTTTTCTAATCTGCCTGCCAAAGCATTCATTTCTGACAAAGTTCTTCTCAAGTTATTCAATACCTCTATTTCTCTTCTCCTCATCCGCACTTG
This sequence comes from Candidatus Iainarchaeum sp., assembly GCA_043817715.1. Taxonomy (GTDB): domain Archaea; phylum Iainarchaeota; class Iainarchaeia; order Iainarchaeales; family JAFGBZ01; genus JAFGBZ01. The sequence goes on from JBDRGO010000007.1 coordinate 6,493, forward strand.
ACTTAACCCATTTAATCCCTCAGTTATTTGGTGAAACGCCCCTAAAAGCTGGGCGCGGGGTTCAATTGCTTCATTAGAATCAGGAGAAACTTTAGTTAAACGCTCTAATGCATGTGCAAGGCTGTTTTCTTTCATTTCTCTGCTGAATTTTGCGCCTTCTTTAAAATAATTTTCAAAAAGATGCCCTAAAAAAAGCTGTTTACGGGTAAATTTTTCCGTTTCAATAACAGATAAATCGTCTCTTTTTTCCTTAAGAACAGGAATCCTATCTGTTTCCATAGAAACTTCGGAATTTTGTTCCTCAGGAACTCCTGTTCGCTTTTTACCAAACCTGTTTACAATCGCAGTAAATCTTTTCCATGGCATAAAATCACACTTTGCTATAAAATTATTATTCCTTTATATTAATATAATTTCCTAAAAATCAAGCTTTTCTTTGTTTATTTTCTTCGTTTAAATCCTCTTGCATCTGCCTGACCAGTTCTTCATCAGCTAAAAATTTTGCAATTGAAAGCAGTTTCTCTGTTTTTGATTCTCCTCTTTCAGGAATGAATCTCCCGGCAACACCAGTCATTAATTTATTAAAAAAATCTTTTTGAATTCGATGAATTTCCGCAACATTTATTTTCTCTTCCGCTACTGCTTCTCTCTCCATTCTGTTGACATCCCGGATTAATTCTGCTTTAACTCCATAGGGCAGTATATGAACAGCAGGATCTTTAAGAAGTGCACCTAAATCAGCCTTAATTTTTGAAATCCCCCGAACAAGTTCCTCTTTTGTATGCCGTTCATCTGTAAGCGAACTAAGCAAACCAGCCAATCTGGTTTTTCTATCTTTATCAGTTGTTTTCAAAAAATCATTCCTGAAATTTTCAAAAAAACTTTCTCTGCGGTGGCTAATTGTTTCTTCAGTTACAACCGGAACATTCACAGGATGCGCCTCAGGGAGCTTCACATTATCACGCCCCCAAAATTTCAGCTTCCGAAAAAAATGCCTTAACCCCATTACTTTCACTCATTAATTTCTCTTCTTTTACATTAATACAATTACCCCTTATAATGCATTCAGAGTTTACATTAACATAATTACGCCTAATATCAATGCCAGCACAAGTGATGCAGCCCAGATTTTTATTGCCTGCCATAACTCGCATTGATATGCCCATTTCAAAACAATTATTTTGCTTAAAATATAAATGAATGCAAGAACAGGCAAGGGAATAAAAATCAATGCCAGAAAACCAGTTATTAAAAAAATTATTACTGCTGATTTTAAAGCCGATTCAAAAGAATTTGATTTTACTCCTGCGATTCCTGCACTAAACCAGATGAATAATGCATCCAATGCAAAAAAAACAATTAATCCGAAAATAAAATCAATCATCAGCCACAATTAAAATCCCCTAACCCAATAAATTCAATTAAAAAAATCAATTCATTAAATCCAATCAACGCTGCAAAAACAATAAATTCAACCTAAACCACTTCAATTCAATAAATTCAATTAACTGCCAAAAAACCAAAACATTAAAAAAATTCAATCTTAAATTCAATTTAAACCACTTCAAAAAAACCCTTTAACTCCATTCAAACAATTGCGAGAAAAACCCCTATTGCCATTATTACTGCCGAATAAATCCAGATAGTAAATGCCTCATCATATGAAATTCCGTAAATTTCCTTAATGAAATAAATTCTTGAAAAAATATAAACCAATGCAGAAATAATTAAATTATTGAATAAAAAACCTGAAATTAATGCAATGAAAAAATTAATTGAAGAAATTTTGAAGCCATTACTTAAAGTGTTTTTTTCTGAAACCAATCCAGCCAATGAAGCGGAAACAAACAAAAATACTGCTTCAAAACCGAAAAAGGCAAGAACCCAAAACAAATGCTCTAAAAGGAACATAAAAGAATTATCCCAACAAAAGCTTTAATAAAAATTCCCTTAAACCGATTTTTTTGTGATATTTGCCGGATTTAATGGATTCAGAGAGATAATCAGCAATAGCCTTGTTTTTGGCGGCTTTTCCAATCACATAATTCAATAAAAAACTGTATTTGGATAAATTCATCAAATTAGTGCTTTTCTTTAATTCAGCCCTTAATTCCTTGCTCCATAATAATTCATCAAATTCCGTTAAAGTGCTTTCACTAAAATCATTCACTGCAAAAGCATTCTGCACAGCAACTGAAGCAATTTTTCCGCTTAACAAAGCATTCCCTATCCCTTCCCCTGTAAAAGGATCAATTAATCCAGCTGCATCCCCGCAAAACAAAATTCCATTGCCATAATTTTTTCTATGCCTTGAAGCAATCGGCAGCCTCCATCCCTTAATTTCTGAAATTATTTTTGCATTTTTAAAACGCTCTTTAAATAAAGGATTTTCTTCAATTGCCTTAAGCATTTCTTCCTTTAATTTCAAGTTCTTTTTTCCCACAAATGATTCAACAATTCCCAAACCAACATTTGCCTTAGTTTTTGAAACAGGAAAAATCCAGAAATAGCCGGGAAGAATTCCTTCAATAAAATGCAGTTCAATTGAATTCTCATCAGAAATTTCAACATCATCATAATACGCACGCAAAGCAATAATCCAATTATTTTTATCAGAATCAAACAATCCATATTTTTTTCTAAGCACGGAGTTTGCGCCATCACAGGCAACAACAATTTTTGCATTAAATTTCAATTCAATTCCTTCTTTTGTAATGCCCTTAATTCCAACAATCTGCTTTCCTTCCCAAAGCAAATCAGTTGCAGTAAATCCATTCAATGCAGTTACATTTTCCTGCTTTTTTGCATTCTCATAAAGCAAATTATCAAATGATTTTCTTGGACAGCAAAAGCCGACATGGGTTTCTTCTCTTTCACCCAAAATAAGCTTTACAATTTCTCCTTTAGGAGAACTTAATGTAAGGCTTTTAATCATTGAACGCTCAACCTTTTCATTGCTTAAATTCATTCCAAGTTCCTTAAGCAAAGAAACTGATTTTCCTGAAATGCCGTCCCCGCAGGTTTTATCCCTTGGAAAAAACTCCTTATCCAAAAGCAAAACCCGAAATCCTTTATTAGAACAAAAAACTGCAGCACTGCTTCCTGCAGGGCCTGAACCAACAACAATCACATCAAAAGAATTTTTTTCAGACATTAACCAACCACTGAGAACCATTAACATTAAAAAAACTAATTAAAAATAAAAAAAATCTAATTAAAAATATTTCACTTTCAGCAAAATCAACCCCAAATCAATAAAACTCAATTACAGGAATTCATTTTATCCAAATGAATTCATTTATGCATTAAACCCAATTGCCGGCACATCATTTTTTATCCAAATGAATCCTTGAACCAGTTACCTCCAGCTGGCCCTGATACTTCCCAGTATAGCCTTCAATTAATTCCTTATCCAAAGACATAAACACCAATTGGCAGATTCTTTTGCCTGCACGCAGTTTAATTGGCAGAGAATTTGCATTAAATAATTCCAAAGTAATTGTTCCATTAAAGCCTGAATCAATCCAGCCGGCATTCTGAATAAACAAACCCATTCTTCCGACAGAACTTCTTCCTTCAACAAAAGCAGTTAAATTCAAAGGAATTGAAACTTTTTCAATTGTTTTCGCCAAAACAAATGATTTCGGAGGCAAAACAAATTCATCTGCAACAATTTTTTTATACTTAATTTCTGAATCAAAATCAATTAAACCAACAGAATTTTCATCAACCAATAAAAATTCATCAGCCAAACTTAAATCAACTGAAGCAGGCTGAATCTGATTATCCTCAATCGGCTCAATAACAATTTCCTTTAAAGCAATTTTTTCCCTTAAAGTTTCCCTGCAAATAATCATACAATAAAGATAAAAAAATACATTAATAAAGATAATCAAACAACAATTCAAAAGCATTAAGTTTCCCTTTTAACGCGTTCCAAAAGAACGCAAAGGAAAGAGAAATGTAAGAGAGAATTTGTTTCCCTTTTAACGCGTTCCAAAAGAACGCAAAGGAAAGGGTTAACGTAAGGGAAAACCTAGGTTTTCCCTCGCGGCAGGGATGGCGGAGTGGTCAAACGCACTAGCCTGCTACAACGGTTTCGTCCGTTGGCACCGAAGCACTGTTTCGCTTTGAGCTCAACAGGGCGTAATTAAATTGTAGTTGCAGAAAGCTAGAGTCTTCGGGCTACACGGGTTCAAATCCCGTTCCCTGCGACTGTTACTCATTTTTATGTGATACACATAGGTTTTTAATTGTTTTTGAGTAACATAATGCTATGGGTTATTTATCAAAATCAGTCAGAGGAGAAAAAGAATACTTTTACCTTGTTGAAAACATCCCGGTGGCTGCCGGAAAAAGAAAGCAGTTAAGGAAATACATTGGAACAAAAAAACCTTCAGAATCAAAGCTGCAAGTTTTAATAGGGGAATTCGAAAAAGAAGTTGAAAAAGAAAAAACCAAACTGCACGGGTTCCATTACCTGACTTCGGACGAGATAAAAGAAATTGATGAAATCAATAAGGGATTCTGGAAAGCATACTTTGCACAAAACAAAACAGTCCAAGAGCAATTTGACCAAAACTTTGTAATGACTTTCGTTTACAACACAAATTCAATTGAAGGAAGCACTTTAACCCCGAAAGAAGTTGAACTGCTTTTAAGCGAAAACATTTCCCCAAACAAGCCATTAGATGACGTGCTTGAAGCAAAAGCAGCGCAAAAAACACTTGAATTCATTAAAAAAACAAAACAAGAATTCAACGAAGAATTATTATCAAAAATTCATGAAATGTACTTCAAGGAAACAAAGCCAGGAATTGCAGGAAAATACAAAACACACGAAAATTACATAAGAGGATCAAAATTCAACACAACACCGCCAACACTTGTGATAACAGACATGAAATTATACTTCAAAGAATACGAAAAACTCAAAAAACAATTGCACCCGCTGGAACTGGCGGCATGGGCTCACTGGAAACTGGCCAGAATCCATCCGTTCCAAGACGGAAACGGAAGAACAGCACGCATCATAATGAACTATATTTTACATAAAAACAATTACGCAATGATTGACATAAAAACAAAAGAAAAACAACAATACTTCAACACACTGGAAAAATGCCATTACAACAACAACGCAAGAACACTAAGCACAAGACTGATAAAAAGATTCAAAAAACAATACAAAAACGCGCTAAAATAAATTGCAGGAAAGAATTGACGAATTGCAGTCAAGAATAAGGAAATTTCTTAACATATTCTTTATCCCTTTCATTCACTCCAAAAGCTTCAAATCTTCCATCCATTTAAGTATTTTATCGCCTTTTTTCGTCTTTCCCCTGACCGCTATATTCGCAACACCCCAGGTAATAGGCCACTCATCAATTATGGCAACAATCTCATCCCTTAATTCCAAAGGGACCTTAGAGAAGACCCTGACAAATTTAGCCCGCAGAAATTCAATTCCGGATTCTTTAAAACCATTAAAAAATTATTCCGAAGATAAATCAATTAACCAATTCGCACAATATTAGTTCGGAATTAAAACTGAACCATTAGATGTGCGATGGACTCAAGGAATTAAGCACGTTCCCTGCGACTATTTCAGGATATATTTTGGGTCATGTAATGAAACAAATATTAATCCTTTGCAGTGTATTTGTTTTTCATGCAGCGCAAGAAAAAAGGCGTTCTTGAAAAATGGTTTTCAGAAAAGAATGCCTTTCCGGAATATTTTTTCATCCGCACAGGAAAAATGCATCCGCATATAGATAAAAAAAAGGCAAAAAAACTTGGCGCGGACTTCCTAAGCTGGTTCTGGGCGGAAACGCATAAATCAAAAAACAAGAAAAAAAAGCATGTATTTCCGCTGCCCAAACATAAGGAAAGGATTTTCGGCGCATTGCTTCCAAAATATGATTTGAAATTAATCCAAGAACAGGCAAAGTTTGCAGTAAAGGCTTTTGCCAAAAAAATAAGCAAAAAAAAGCAGGCTGAAGCAGAAAAAAAAATAATGGAATCAATTTCAGAAAAAAGCCTTTCAGTGAATTCAATTTTAAGGGAAAAAACAATCCAGGACTTAAAGCATATGCGCAATGCAGGAAAAGACCTTTATTATCATTTAAAAAAGCATGGAAGGATTTACCGTGCAGTAGTGCATGAAACAACTGGAAAAATCTTTTTTGCCAAAGGATGGTCACAGGACAAGGAAGCAATGACAACCCCCCTGCATGAAGCAGTGCATATTTTATGGCAGGAAAAAATAATCAAAGCAGATGTCCCTTTTGCGCAGGCAGCAGACAGGCTTTATGGACTGGAAAAAGGAATACTTGAAAAAGACAAAAGAATCCGTTTTCCTAAAAAAAAAGAATTTGACAGAATGCCTCATAAAGCAAAAAACGGGAATTATGACGAGCCATTATGGACTCATTTTGCAGGAAACCGCTTAGGGCAATGGATTTACTTAAAGCTTCCGAAAAACAAAAGATGGAAATACCTTTACTTCAGATGCAATGGAAAAACCCATAAAGAAACAATGAAAAAAATCAAAGAAAAAACAAGCAAATAATTAAATAAAAAACAGACAAAAAAAACAATTAATTAAAAAAAATAGAGAAAAGAAAAAAATTAAAGAACAAGAAATTAAAACAATAAAAAATTATAATTGATTTTGTTTTTCCTGATAAATTTTTCTTACTGGCCAGGAAATTTCTATTCCTTCCCTGTCAAATGCTTTCTTTAATGCCTTAATGAATTCATGCCTTACCTGAAACCGGTCAGTGAATTTTTGAATCCTTACAGTAACCCTGAAATTAATGTTTGAGTCACCGAATTCAAAAAAACGCATTTTTGGCTCAAATCCTTTCACTGCGCCTGAAACAGTTTCCTGAATTTTTTTCGCCGTATCCAAAGTTATTTTCTCGGTTTTATCCAAATCAGACAGATAAGAAACACCGCATTCAATATACAGGCTTATTTCTTTTTCAGGCATGGAAAAATTAACTATATTGCTTTCAGCAAGCTTGGCATTAGGCACTATTATAACTGTATTCATAATAGTCATAATTCTTGTTGACCTCCAGCCAATGTCATCAACATAGCCTGAAATTTTTCCATCCTCCAATTCAATAAAATCCCCTACCTGAATCGGCCTATCAGAAATAATATGCAGCCCTGCAAAGAAATTTGACAAAGTTCCCTGCAAAGCCAATCCAATAGCCAATCCACCAATTCCTAAAGTGGCAATGAAGGGAGTTATTTCAACGCGGAAATAACTTAAAATAACGAGAAAACCAATCAAAAAAATTGTTACAGACAATACCTTGCCTATTAACTTAGGGGTTTTCTCATATTTTTTCTTTACTTTAAGCCACTGATTAATCAAAACATTTAATGCATGAGAAAGCAGAAAAGAAACAGCAAAAACCCCTAATGTAAAAAACAATCCGTCAACCCAAAAAGAATAAATTTCAAGAAAAGAAAGCGATTTCAGTGAAAAATAAAATGCAATCAATAAAATAAGGAAATGACCTGGTTTTTCAATTATTTTAAAAATAACATCATCTACAACTGTTTTGGTTTTAACTGCAATTTTTTTGGAATAAAAAACAACAAACAGCCTGAACAATGTTGCAGCAACAAAGCCAATTAAAAGAATCAGAACTGACTGAAGGTATTCATTCTGAATAAATGAATTCAATTCAAGCATACTTTTAATTGAAATAATCAATATTAAAAACTATGTTTGAAAGCCAGGAAAGGCTTGCATACAAAACAAAGCATTAAGCCAAACAAATAAAATAAATTAATTCCAAAGCATTAAGCCAAACAAATAAACAGAGCCAAAGCTAAACAAATAAAAAAAGAAAAAAGAATGAATTGTTAAAAAAATTAGAGAATTTTTTTTACTTATTCACTGTCTTTCTTGACCAAAACAACGTCTTTTGCCTGGTTTCCTTTCTCTGTTTTAACAGATTCAAAAGATACTTTATCATTCTCGCGAAGAAAAACTCCTTGCGCTAAAGAAGTATGATGAACAAAATAATCTGTTCCGTCATCTCCCTGAATGAATCCGAACCCTTTGTCTTTGTTAAACCATTTGACTGTTCCTTCCATTACTAATTCCTCTACTAAGTTTAATTGCCCAATAATTGAACAATAAAATAAATTCTTGGTTGCTTCTTTTAAAGCTATGTTTAAGGCAATAAAAGCAAAAAGGCATAAAACAGGAATTAATTAAAGGAAAAAAAGCATAATGCATTAAAAGGCATGAAAAGAAGCACAGGAAAATGACTAAATTAAATAAAAAGAAGCATATGAAAATAATTACTGCAAATAAAAAGAATTATTAATTACAAAGTAATTCTATAATTAAAAGTGATTGAATTGATTGATTTGGCCTTAAATTCTGACATATTATTTAAATTGGTTTTAGCGGCAGTAATCGGGGTAATTCTTGGATTTGAAAGGGAAATAAGGGGAAGAGAAGCAGGCATTCGAACTCATGCATTGGTTTGTATTGGCGCAGCACTGCTTTCAGTGGTTTCTTTTTCATTCATTAATGATTCAACAAGAATTGCCGCAGGAATTGTTACTGGCGTGGGTTTTTTAGGAGCAGGAGCAATTTTTAAAGCACAAGACCATGTTTCTGGATTGACTACTGCCGCAGATTTATGGGTTGCAGCAGCAATTGGCTTGGCAATAGGATTAAACCAGATTGAAGCAGCACTTATTGCATTTGCATTAGTTATAATAATTCTTGTAATAAAGCCAAAAGCAATAATGAAATTAAAAAAATAATTCATTCATTGAATTAAAAATTTCAAAGCTTTTTTGTTCCATTGCACATCGGAAAAGCCATGCAGCCCCAGAAAAAACCAAACTTGCTTTTTTTAATTAGCATATTTAAATTACATTCAGGACATTTAGGTGCAGAAATTTTTGCATTCAAATGCCTTGAACAGACAGGAATTCCTTCTTTATTCATTTTAGTTGCCGGATTACTGCATTTACCACAATTCATTTAATCAAAAAATACCAAAACAAATTTTAATGTATGTATTAAAATTAGTTAAATTAAGAAAATTAATAAAAAATCAGTATTCTCTAAATCCTTTAATTCTTTTTTTATTAATACACTGCATTTCAATTTCAAATTTGCCTAATTCATTTCCTTCTAAAAAATAAACACAGTCATTTGACTGCATAATGTTTTGTTTTCTTGGATTTAATCCAATTAAATTTGAAATAATCAATCTATTAACCCCTTCATGCGCAACAACCGCAATTGATTCATTTAAATGCCTTGAAATTAATTTCTTTAATAAAGGAAGAATTTCATTAATATCTTTTTCAACATAACTTTGTCCTTTGAGATGCATAAAATCATATTTATGATAAACTCTTTCATAAATTGATTCACCAAATTCAGCAATTACTTCTTCCATGCTTTTTCCTTCAAACACGCCAAAATTAAGTTCATTTAATTCACTTAATTTATGCATTGGAACTGAATGATTTTCATTAATTATTTCCGCGGTTTTAATTGCACGAATTAATTTACTTGAATAAATTTCAGAAAACTTTTCATTTAAAAGTAATTCGCTTACTTTTTCCGCCTGTTCCAAACCAGTTTCATTTAAAGGAATGTCAGTTAAACCCTGAAATTTATGGATTTTATTCCATTCAGTCTGCCCATGACGACATAAAATTAATTTCAACTCAATACACTTTTCTTTTATTTCCTTTATTTTGAATTCTTTAAATTATTTTTTTTCCTTTAAATTCAATTCAATTGTTTTTTGTATTGCTTCCGAATTTAATCCATATTTCTGCCATAATTCCATTGGCTTTCCACTTTCACCAAATATATCAGGAACACCGATTCTGATTACTTTTGAAGGATAAGCCTCGCTTAAATACTCGGTTATTGCACTTCCCAATCCGCCAATGATTGAATGGTCCTCCAAAGAAAAAATCAACCCTGTTTTTTTTACGCTTTTCAAAACCTGCATTTCATCCAATGGCTTAATTGAACTCATGTTAATTACTTCACAAGAAATCTTTTTTTTCTTCAATTCCTGTGCAGCAATTAATGCCTCATTCAATACAGGCCCGCATCCAATAATTGAAACATCTTTGCCTTCCATTAAAGAAACTGATTTACCTAATTTGAATTCATAATTTTCAGCAAAAAAAGAATTTGCTTTTTCCCGGCATAAACGCAGATAAACAGGCCCTTTGATTTTTGCAGATTCAAAAACACTTGAATAAGCTTCCCAGTAATCCATTGGCTGAATTACTTTCATTGTAGGAATTCCTCGCATTAAAGAAATGTCCTCAATTGCCTGATGGGTTGCACCGTCTTCCCCTGTCATTAAGCCTGAATGGCTTCCCGCAAGCTTTACATTAAATGAAGAATAAGCTACCGCGTTTCTTATGGGTTCGAATGCGCGCCCGCATAAAAACATTGCAAAACTTGAGGCAAAAGGAATTTTTCCCGCAATAGCCAAGCCAACCGCGGTTCCAATCATATCCTGTTCTGAAATTCCCATGTCGAAAAATCTTTCAGGAAATTTTTTTCCAAACAAAATTGATTTCGTTGACTTTGCTAAATCAGCATCCAATGCAACAATATCCTTATTCTGTTCCCCTAAAGCAAGAAGCCCTGCTCCATAGCCTTCGCGGGTTGCTTTTTTTTCACTCACAAAGAATCACTTTCTTTTTTTAATTCTTCAAGTGCTTGTTTTGCTTCCTCATCATTCGGCGCAACACCATGCCATTCGCATTTGTTTTCCATAAAAGAAACTCCTTTTCCTTTAATTGATTTTAAAACAATTACTGTAGGCTTTTCCTTTGATTTTTTTGCTTCAGTAATTGCATTTAATAATTCATTGAAATCAGGTGCATTGCATTTCAAAGTATTCCAGCCAAATGCCTCAAATTTTTTTTCAATTGGAGCAACTTCCTTTATTTCTGAAACTTTTCCGTCAATCTGCAAATCATTCCAATCCACAAAAGCAATTAATTTATTTAATTTTCTAAAACCAGAAGTCATTGCCGCTTCCCAAATCATTCCTTCCTGCAATTCGCCGTCACCCATTAAAACAAAAGTAAATGAATCAATTTTATCAATTCTTTTGCCTAAAGCAATTCCATTAGCAATACTTAAACCAGTTCCAAGCGGACCAGTGGATGCCTCAATTCCTTTGGTTTTATGCGCTGCAGGATGCCCCTGCAAATGAGAATTGATTTTTCTAAAAGTCATTAATTCTTCAACAGAAAAATAATTTGATTCAGCCAGGCAGGCATATTGGGTTGGGCAGGCATGGCCTTTGCTTAAAATAAAATGATCTCTTTCACTCCAATTAGGTTTTTTGAAATCATGCTTTAATTCATGAAAATACAGCAATACAAGCAATTCAACACAGCTTAAAGAGCTTCCAGGATGCCCTGACTGCGCGGAATGAATCATTTTAATTATGTGCTGGCGGATTTTATTAGCCATTAATTTTAATTTTTTTTCTTCTTCTATTGAAAGCAAATGAATTCACTTAAAATTATTTTTTCTTTTCCAGTTAATTTACCTAATTTCTTTACTTTTTTCTAATTTTTTCCAGTCATCCAAAAATTTCTGTATTCCTGAATCAGTTAATTCATGTAAATACATTTCTTCCAGCACAGGGAATGGAATTGTTGCAATATCCGCGCCAATCAATGCCGCACGCTTCACGTGCTCTGTGCTTCTCACTGAAGCAACAATTACTTTTGTTTTGAATTCATAATTATAAAGCATTGTAACTATTTCATCAACTAATTCCATTCCGATTTCTCCTTTGTCATCCAAGCGCCCGACAAAAGGAGAAACATAAGTAGCACCAGCTTTTGCTGCCAACAATGCCTGATTTGCTGTAAAAACAAGAGTAACATTTGTTTTAATTTTTTTCTTAGATAAAACCTGCACTGCTTTCATTCCTTCTTTTGTCATCGGAATTTTAATTACAACATTTGAAGCGATTTTTGCCAGTTCAATTCCTTCTTTAACCATTCCTTCTGCATCCAAAGCAATTACTTCAGCACTAACTGGTCCCTTAATTAATTTGCATATTTCTTTCAGGCGCGGAATGAATGGAACGCCTTCTTTTGCCGCAAGGGATGGATTAGTTGTAACGCCGTCAGCAATGCCCAGTTCCTTTGCTTTTTTTATTTGCTCTAAGTTTGCGGTATCAACAAAAAACTTCATTTAAATCCCTCCTTGGGATTTAAAGCATTAAAATCTCTGATTTTAATTTTTAAATTTGCTTTTTGCAAATTTAAAGCTTTAAATTTTTCTAAAAAATTTAAATTCATAAAATTCACCAATAAAAATAAAGAAGCAAAGAGTTTTAAAAGAAAATTAAAAATGAATCAATGCCTTGATTTAAATCTTTTAAAAAAAGGTTTTTCCTTAAGTATTGGCTTCCCTATATGTTGAAACAATTCAACAGCTAATTCATGAAACATTTGGTTAATCGCTGACTTTATTTCAACAGCATGTTCTTTAGAAAAGTGTTCAAGCGCCCCGTATGTTGCCTCACCAGCGCTTTTTGGATTCATTAACAATGCTTTTTTTACAGCAAAAAATGCGTTTTCTTTGTTACCCTCATGAGATTCAAAATGCTGATGTATTCTTTCAATTATTTCATTTTTTGCATTCTCAAAAATTAAGTTTTCAAGATAATCCATTAACATTGATCTTGCTTCTTCACTAGCCAGTTTTGGACGATTTAGCAATTCACGATACAACCTTACAACTACTTCTTTCTCAGTAATGCTATGCAGATTAGCTAATTCAAATATCTTTTCATTTGTTTCATGTTTAACTGTTTCAAGAGTTAATTTTTCTTCTGAGATTTTCCCGCCAACCAATTTCATCACCATTAATTTATTGCATTAATTAAATTTAAATCCTAATCAAACAAATTCCAGCCATTTCAAATAATCCTGGTTTTTTCCGTGGATAATTAATTCAAATTCATGAATTAATTTTTCTGTAACTGAATTCTTTTTTAATTTAAATTTTTTTTTATTGATTTGCTTTACAGAAACAATCCCTGCCGCGGTTCCGGTAACAAATACTTCTTCTGCATTCAATAATTCCTTTAATTTCACATTTTTTTCTTTAATTTTTAATTTCATTCCTTTTGCAATCTCAATAACTGAATTGCGAGTAATTCCTTCTAAAATTCCATTGATTTTCGGAATGAATAAAATCCTTTTTTTTACATAAAAAATGTTTTCCGCACTTGCTTCAGCCACTTGGTTTTTTTCATTCAGCATTAACGCGTCATCAAATCCTTTTTTGTTTGCATTGATTTTTGCCAAAAAAGAAACCGAGTAATTTCCTGAAACCTTTACTTCAAATAATTCTTTATTAACCGCAGTTCTTCTGAAAGAAGAAACCATTAATTTGATTCCTTTTTTTCCTTCAAAGAATTTTTTTTGTTTTGAAGCCATTACTGCAACAGAAACAGGAAAATCAATTTTATTTAAAAGCAAATAATTTCCTTCAAAAAAAATTATGGGACGGATGTATGCATCAGTTAATTTGTTTTTTTTCAAAAGCAGGGAAATAACTGAAATTAATTTCTTCTCAGTAATTTTTGGTTTTAAGTACATGAATTTTGCGGATTTGAATAACCGTTTAATGTGTTCTTTTAATTTAAAAACAGCAATTCTTTTTCCAATTTTATAACTTCTGATTCCTTCAAATACTGCTGTTCCATAATGCAATGAATTGCTTGAAACAGGAATTAATGCATTTTTTTTAGAAATGAATTTTCCATTTAAATAAATGAATTCTTTCATGCAAGTATAAGAATTAAAGAAAATATTTAAATAAAAGAAGCTTTAAACCAAAAGAAAACATAAATTATATTAATCTTAATAAGTTATTTATACCATAAGCAATTAAGTGAAGTTAATGCCTAAAACAAAATTAATCAATAAAATCCGATCCATGAAAGGAAAGGAATTGATTTCCATGGTTACTGCCTATGATGCAATTTTTTCAGAACTTGCATGCATTGCAGGAATTGACTTGATTCTTGTCGGAGACAGCGTGGCAAATGTAATGCTTGGATACAGGAACACGAAATCAATTTCAATGGATGAAATGCTTCATCATGTAAAAGCAGTTACAAGAGCAAAACCAAGTGTTCCTGTTGTTGCTGATATGCCTAAAGGAAGTTACAGTAATTCATTAAAAGCATTAAAAAATGCAAAAAAGTTTTTGAAAGAAAAAGCAGATGCAGTTAAAGTAGAAGGAGTAAATAAAAAAGCAATTTCAGCATTAAGAAATGAAGGAATTGAAGTAATGGGACATATTGGTTTATTGCCTCAAACTGCTTTAAAATATAAAGTGAAAGGAAAAAAACCAAGAGAAGCAAAAAAATTAATTAATGAAGCATTATTATTGGATTCAATGAATTGTTTTTCAATTGTAATGGAATGCGTTCCAAGTTCACTCGCAGAAGAAATTACTTCACTTGTTTCTTGTCCAACAATTGGAATAGGAGCAGGAATAAAATGCGACGGGCAGGTGCTTGTAGTGAATGATTTAATTGGATTGCATGCTCAATCATTTAAACCAAAATTTGTTAAGCAATACTGTGATGTTTCAACTGAAATAATTCATGCATTAAATCAATTCAATTTAGAAGTAAAAGAAAGAAAGTTTCCAGGAAAAGAAAATTCATATGAATGAAAAAAAATTCGGGAAAAAACCAGGAGTGAATTAAATGCAAAGAAAACATTCAAATTCACCTAAAAATTTATATCACCCTGAAATAAAAAGATTTGTTCGTAAAGCACTGAAAACTAAACGATTCTTAACAATGAAAGAAATAGCAAAACGGGCAAGTGATTTAGCTAAACAAAAAAAAATAACTTGCCCCAGCAAAGCATCAATGTATGACAGAATAAAAGAATACAATAATAAAAATAGAATTAGGTCTCCAGAAGAACTCCAAGAGCTTAGGGCAAGAATTAAAAAAGACAAAGCTAAATTGCCTGAAAAAACAAAAAATAAAATAATTGAATTAGGTTCAATTTATGAAATTGAAACTAAAGAACCAAAATATACTCATGAAAAAATAAGAAAAATGACAGGAACATCAATACGTACAGTTTCATCAATTCTTAGGGGACAGGGATTTACAAGAATACACACTCCAAGTAAAATAGAAAATGCCAAGAAACAAATAAGATTAATACAAAGGCCGATTATAAGACCAGATTTGGAAAAAATAAGTGCTACAACAGGTCCGTCAATAACTACTCTGCTTGAATTTATTAGACGAAACAACATTCCTTATCAAAGCACCCGCCAGCCAAGAACACCTGAAAGAAGAATTCCCTGGGGGCCTGAAAGAGAAAAAATATGGAATTCAATTATTAATGCAGTCAAGAACTATGGAAGAAGATGGACCAGCTTGTATTCTTCATCAACTGAAGCTGAAAAAATCGCATTCCAACAAGGATTTGAAATCTTTCAGTATTGGAATCCAGAGGTTCATAAAAGCCATGCTTTAAATTATGTCAGAGGAGGCATTCAAAGATACTTTAAAAAACAAGCCAAACAACAACGCGCCATTCGGCTTGACAGTCAAAGAAACCAATTTGATACTAAAGACAGATTAATGCATGAATCAATTCCTTCCACTCAAAAAGATCCGCTATTAGGAATTGAATTAAATGAAATATTTAGAAAAATTGATTCAGCAAAAGGAAAGTTTCCTAAAACAAAAGAAAATATGAAAAACGTTCTGAAACTAAAAATGCAAGGCTATAACAACGCGGAAATTGGAAAAAGCCTGCAGTTAAGCAGAGAAAGAATAAGGCAATTACTCAAATTAATACAAGATTTAATCAAACCGCAATAAATTCATTATTTGTTTTTTCCATAAATTAATTCTTTTTAAACATTTCTTACTTTCAGTTTAGTGATTTTATGATTTTAATTGTTTCCGGTTTTGCTGGTTCAGGAAAAAGCTCTTTAGCTGATTCATTAGGAAAGCATTTCAGTTTACGTGTAATTCATGCATCTGATGTAATGAAGCAATTAATGGAAGGAAAACTTGATTTAAATAATACTAAAGGACACGAAGGTTTTTGGGAATCAAAGGAATCAGAGCACATAATGAAGCACAGAGAAGAAAACGATGAATTAGATAAGAAATTAGATGAACTGCTGTTAAAAGAAGTAGAAAAAGACAATCTTGTATTGGATTCCTGGACAATGCCTTGGCTTTCAAAAAAAGGCATTAAAATTTGGTTAAATGCTTCTCCTGAAATAAGAGCTAAAAGAGTGAGTTTAAGGGACAAAATGAGTTTTGAAAAGATTTTAAGCAAAATAAAGGAAAGAGATGAAAAAACAAAAGGTATTTATAAAAGAATTTACAACTTTAGTTTAGGCAATGATTTTGAACCATTTGATTTAATTATTGAAACAAATGAAATTAATCAAAAAGAAGTGTTTGAAAAAACATTAAAAGAATTAAAAAATTTAAATTTAAAGAAAAATAAAAAATTTAAGGAAAATTAAAAAAAAAATTAAAGGATTTAAGGACGTGGTTTAAATGGAAAGAATTAGCACTGGAATACCAGGATTGGATGATTTAACCCAGGGAGGAGTGCCAAAAGGAAGCACTATATTGATTTCAGGAGGGCCTGGAACAGGAAAAACAATTTTATGCCTGAATTACATTTATCAGGGAGCATTAAACGGAGAAGCAGGAATATACATTACGTTAGAGGAAGGGGCGGAAAATATTTCTTGGAACATGGAATCCTTTGGATGGGATATTGGTTCACTGCAGGAAAAAGGATTAATTAATATTCACAGGGTAAGGTTTGATGCTCACCAGAATATTGAATCACAGGTTGAAGAGGAACTGAAAATTATTGCTGAACTGGTTCAGGAAACAGGCGCGAAAAGGCTTGTTGTTGATTCCACCACTGCATTCGGAATATGGATTGAAGGCAAGGGAATGCTAAGGCACCAGTTATTTGAATTCACTTCCAAATTAAAGGAACTGGACTGCACTACTTTTTTGATTTCTGAAACAAAATCAGAAAGAAATGTTTTTTCTGCAATGGGAGTGGAAGAATTTGTTGCAGACGGAGTGATTGCATTGTATTTTACCCCGCCTCACAGGAATATTTTTGTAAGAAAAATGCGCGGAACAAACCACTCAAAATCAGTTCATCCATTTGACATAACTGAAAGGGGAATAGTGGTCCATTCAAGGGACGAAGTATTATGGGATGCAATCAAATAAAAGAATTCCCGTTCAATTAAATAAAAAAACAATAAGTAATAAGTAAAAAAAATTCCTTTCAATTATAACTGAGCAAGGGAAAAAGAAATGCATTCAAACCATTCCAGCAAGAAAAACAGAAAACCAAGAGACAGAAAGCCAAATAGTAATGGAAAGAATATTTCTTCAAAGCTGGAAAGGTATTTAACTAGGCGCGATTTTTATCGTGCATTGATTGAAAAAGAAACCAGAAAACCAAACCCTGAACTTAATTTTTTCACGCCGAATGCATTAATGATACAAGCATTTCATGCAAAAGACGGCGGAATTACTTTAAGGCATAGCAGGTTTGTTGACTCAATTGCTTCAATTATATACAATCATTTGACTAAAGCAGAAAAAGAAAAAATTCATGCAGAAAATGTATCCCTTGCTGCAAGACTGCACGATATCGGAAAATTAATGGTTAGGTCAGAACTTTTAAGCAATACAGGAGAACTTAACCAAAAAGAAAAGGAAGAAATAAGGAAACATCCGCAGCATGCAAGAAAAATACTTGAAATGGAAGGGCTGCCTGAAGAAATAATTGAAGTTGCCGAAAAACATCATTCGCCGCTTGCAGAACAAAGCCAGTTAACAAGGCTAATTGCAATAT
This sequence comes from Candidatus Iainarchaeum sp., assembly GCA_043817715.1. Classification (GTDB taxonomy): domain Archaea; phylum Iainarchaeota; class Iainarchaeia; order Iainarchaeales; family JAFGBZ01; genus JAFGBZ01. The sequence continues at coordinate 24,448 of JBDRGO010000007.1, forward strand.
CCGATGCAATTGCAACAATGCATGGCGAAAGATATTATGAAAAAAAAACAATTACCGAAATAATTGAGGAATTAAGAAAACAGAGCGGAAAAATGTTTGACCCAATATATGTTAAGACAGCAATTAAAGCATTGAATAACAGAAAAATACTGCAAAAATGGGAAGAAATATTCAGGAAACGCGAATGAAAAATTAATTTTCCAGAATTCTTTATTTTAATCAATTCCTATTTTAATCAATTCTTTATTTTGATTTTAATTTAATGAAAAATTCCCTTTCAATTAATTTTTCTTTTTCCCCGTTTCCGTGAATTATTTTTGTATTTGTTTCTGATTCAATTTTTTCCTTAAATGATGCAATGAAAGCTGAATCACTGCAGTTTAATTCCAATTCAGCTTTCTGGTCAGGGGTTAAATTTGCTTTTTTTCTTAAATCCTGAATCCTGCGCTTTAATTCCATAAATTCCCATTCATTTCTGAGTTCATCATCTGCCTCATTATTTAATGCAACAGAAATTTTTTCATCAACCTGCCTTGAAGGGAATTTCACTGCTTTCTTTGATTCAACTGCTTTTTTTACATTAACCATTTTCTGCATTAACAAAAGCGTTTTCGGAAATTCCTTTCCTGTTTTGGTTACAATAATTAATTCATTCAACGGCCATCTCAATCGAAGCTTTAATTCTTCACGCAAACTTAATGCTGACTGAACAGCATCTTTTGCCTTAATGAATTCCTTTTCCAGTTCTTCATCAATTAATGCATCATTTACTTTATTGAACTGAACCAAATGCACTGATTCCTCAAAATCAGATGCCTTTGCCTTTGAATAAATATATTCACTGAAATGAGGCGCAATCGGAGCCATTAATTTAACCAAGGAATAAATCACATAAGAAAAAACCCTGGATAATTCCTCCTGCGATACAGAAGAAGTTCTTTCCCTGATTAATTTAATGTAATTCCTTGACAAATCCTCTAAAACAAATTCCTCAATTAACTGGGAAACTTTATTGTAATTGAATTTATTATAGCATTCAATGCATTCTTTTCCCAAAGAATTAATTCTGGACAAAATCCATTTGTCTTCAACAGGAAGCTTTTCCAGATTAACAGTGGGATTTTCCTCAAATTTCAAATCCAGATACATTGCACCGAAACTAATTGAATTCCATAAAATATTGAAGAAACGGTTAATGTCATCAAATGAATTCCATGAAAAAGAAATATCCTCCCCTTTCACTTCCCTTGCAATAAACCATCTCAAATAATCCCTGTTATACTTGTCAATGACTTCCTTTGGAGTAATAATGTTTCCCAAAGACTTGGACATCTTTTTTTTGCCTAAATCCAATACCATGCCATGCATGAAAATTGACTTGAACGGCTTTTTATCAAAACAAATAACTGAAGTAATTAACTGTGAATTCCACCATCCCCTGATTTGGTCTTTTCCCTCTAAATTAAAATCCGAGGGCCAGTATTTATTGAATAAATCAGCTTTGGCAGGATAACCTAATGAACCCCAAGAGCTTGCGCCTGAATCAAACCATACATCCAGTACTTCCGGCACCCTGTTCATCTGCCCCTGGCATTTCTTGCATTTAATTTTTACTTCATCAATCCAGGGCTTATGCAAATCCAAATCACTTGAAGCAGAAGAAAATGACTGAAGTTCAGCAAGCGAACCAACAACCAATTGCTCCTTGCATCCTTCACAAACCCAAATCGGCAAAGGAGTTCCCCAATAACGTTGCCTTGAAACAGGCCAGTCCCCTAACTGCTCTAACCAATTATTGAACCTGTCAAAGCCCCATGAAGGAACCCAATTAACTTCCTTATTTAATTCTTTAAGTCTTTCCCTTATCTCAGTTATGCGGAAAAACCACTGGTCTGAAGAAATCATTAATAAAGGGGATTTGCATCTCCAGCACACAGGATAATCATGCGTAAAAGGATGCTTAAACACCAAAGCATTATGTTTTTTTAAGTCCTCAATTATTTCCGCATCAACTGCACGGGCTTTTTTTCCCTTATATTTTCCTGCCTCTTCAAGCATTGTTCCGCTTAAATCAACAGGAGAAATTACAGGCAAACCAGCCTTTGTTCCTGCATCAAAATCCTCTTTTCCATGCCCGGGAGCAGTATGAACCAAACCGGTTCCGGCAGTCAAATCAACATATCTTTCATTTAAAATAACTGTATGCAGATTAGGAAGCTTCGGCTTATTGAATTCTTTTTCCAATGAATCCAAATATTTTTTTCCTTCCAGTTCCGCACCCAAAAATTCTGATTCAATTGAATAACCTGCCTCAACTGCATCCATTAATTCCTGAATTCTTTCCTTTGCAATAATCCATTTCTCTCCATTGGATAATTTTAATTTCACATAAGTGAATTTCGGATGAACCATTACCCCAGTGTTTCCAGGCAAAGTCCAAGGAGTAGTAGTCCACACAATTAAGTAAGTTTTCGGCTCATCAATTAATTCATATTTAAAATAAATTGATTCATCTGTCTGCTTTACATATTCAATTTCATTATATGCAACAGCGGTTTCACATGAAGGACAGGCATGAATCGGGTATTTTCCCAAATAAAGCAGGTTCTTTTCCTGCGCTTTCTTAAAAGTCCACCATAAAGCCTCAATATACTGATTATTGCAAGTAATGTAAGGATTATTCCAATCCATCCATACCCCTAAATTATCAAATTCATCATTCATTACATCAATGAATTCAGTTGCAAATTTCCTGCATTCCTTAATGAAATTCCCTACCCCGAATTTTTCAATGTCTTCCTTTGTTTTCAAGCCAAGCTTGCCTTGAACCTTATGCTCTATCGGCAAACCATGAGTGTCATAACCAGGCTGGTCCAAGCAGTCAAAGCCCTGCATTCTTTTCATTCGAATTGAAAGGTCCTTTAAAATTTTATTCAATGCAGTGCCCATATGAATATGCCCTGAAGCATAAGGCGGGCCGTCCATTAAGTAAAACGTTTTATTTCCTTCATGGATTTTCCTTGCTTTTCCAACAATATCCTTGCTTTTCCAGAAAGCACGGACTTCCTCTTCTTTTTCCCTTGAATAATTATCTATTTTCATTCTAAGCCCTTTTATAATTCATATAATATAATTAAACTCTTATAATTCACCTTGAAAAGGAATAAAAAGGTTACAACAAAACAAAAAACAATAACTAACAAGCCACAGCAAAACAAAGAAATACAGGAATGGACAATATTTCAATTACTATGATTCTTCGCATAACTAAAGCAGTCCAAAACTTGTGGAACAGAACATTTAACAAGCCAATTAATTGGGTTGAATTTCATGCAAAAAGAACAGATGGCTGGTTTCAGACAGCAAAAAACATGTCAGAAAACCATGAAAAATTCATTCAGGCATTTAAGCCAAAAAAAGCATCTGAATCATTCAGCATTGAAATGATTAACACAAAACATGAATCTGATTATGCTTTGGCATTAATTCCTGCACAAGCAATTGATTTCACTGAATCAATGCTTCCGCAATTAAAACTTGGAATGGATAAAAAAAGCAGAAGCATTATTGTTGAAGCAATCCAGTGCTCTGAAAAGGAACTGGCAAAAAAAATCAATGAAGAATTAGGTCAAAAAGGGCCGTGGGCTAATTTTCTTTTAAGGGAACTGGAAGATTATTCCAAAAAAAATAGATATGCACAAATTAAAATCCGCAAGCCTGAAACGCTTCACAATTACCATAAACCAATTATTGCCCTGCCAGAAAAAGAAAGAAGAAAAGTTTACAGAAGACCCAAAGGAATAATTTCCAGATTAAAAAAAGCAGAAGAAAGTTCAGGAAAAAAAAATAAAAAAGTTGGTTTATCTCAAGAAGAAGCAGAAGCATTAAATGGAAATGAGACTATTAAAAAATTCATTACCGCAAGAAAGGAAGAAAACCAAACACATTTTGAATTAGACCCAAAAGTGATGAATGAATACAAATCAGAAAATAAACTGGAGAATGCATTGCTAGTCCTGATTTATTCGCATGCTGAAGAAAAAAGAAGAAAAGCAGTTCAGGAATCCATGCGCAAGCTTTATTATGGCACAGCAAGAGGATGCAATTATACGGAAGAAAGGGACTATTTTGTAAAAGAATTATAATTGACCGAAAAGATTTAATAAAAAATAAGGAATAGTTTAATATGATTAAATTAATCAGCATTAAAACGATTCATGAAAGAATTCACAGAAACGAGGGCAATGTTCTCCTGACAGCCGCCCAAATCCAAAAACGCTATCCAAATGAAATACAACTACAAAAAGGAAACAGCTATGCCATAAGCAGGCATGTGCCCGAAGACATAGCAAATAAATTCATTGAAGAACAAATAGCGCTTAAAGAAGGAATCACGCATAATGATTTATGCAAAGAACTCGGCATTACTCCAAATTCAAAAAAAATGCCTCTCTTTAAAAACCAGCGGAGAAAAGCAGGAAGAATTATTTATTATAGCCAAGAAGATGCAGAAAAAATAAGAAAATATTATACAAGAAGATATGGCTGGCGCACCACTGATGAATTAGCAAAATTTTTAGGCGTGGATAAAACCGCAATCCTTATATTTTTTGAAAACCCTGAAAATGCCCAAAAATATTCCCATTTTATTAGAAGATATCCTAAAAAAAATGTTTTCAACCCTGAATTTTTTGAAGCTTATACCGGGGGAAACCGAAAAGAAGCATCTCAATTAGAAGAAGAAATAACTGAATATTACAATAATTTCGTAACAACAAGAACAAGAAATACACGCAAAAAAGGAATTGATAAAATTACAGCCCAGGATATTGAAGAAGAAATTAAACTGCTGAAAAAAAAATATTCCGCAAAAACAAGGGATGTTTCTTTCCTTGACAAGCTTGAAGAAGAAGACGAAAGCATAGACTCATTAGATGAAAGACTGCAAAAAGGCAACAAAAGAAAGCCGAAAACAAGGCCAGAAAGATTAAGACTCTATGCATTAATTCATTTTTGCAAAAGAAAAAGGCTTTTTGCAACTGAAGAAAAATTAATTCAGATAGCAGTAACCTTTGGAATATTAAAAAACGACAGAGAATTCAAAACCATTATAACTGAATTAATTGATTTAGGCGCAATAAGCAAATCAAGAAAAGTAAATAAAAAAGCAACACGTGAACCGGCAAACAGACCATGGAAAGTATCCGAAAGATTTTTAGAATAAAAAAAAATTGATAAATCAAGCTACATCCGGCAAATTCTCTGATGCAAAATGGCAAGGAAAATTTGGAGATAGGCGGATTTGAACCGCCGACCCTTGGTGTATAAGACCAATGCTCTAGCCAGGCTGAGCTATACCTCCTTAAACTTTAATATTAAAAATCAACAAAAGTTTAAAAACAAAACAATTGCAGGGAATTACTGTATGCCAGATTTTTCTGAAGGTTTTTCTTCCCTTGGAATTATTTCTTTGCTCAACATATTTTCAGTGTTTGCTTCAATGCTTTCCTGTATTTCAGTAATTTTTCCAAACCTTCCAATGTTTATCCTTAAAGAGTTTTTGAACAAAGAAGAAAAGCCGTTTTCCAGAGAATAATTTTTTCCTGCCAAAACCTGGCTTATTGTGTCATCCCATAAAGTCAGCAAAACCATTCCAGAATCATCAGCGATTTTTGCTTCGCATACTTTATGATTTTTACTGTCAAGCTTTGACTGAACATCCCTTGATTCAGTTACTTCAATTGCTTTAAATTTTAATTCAATTTTTTTCATATAAGGCCTTAATTCATTTATTTTCATAATAAAATCACCAAATAAAAATAAAGCAAAAAGAATAAAAGAACCTTTTTTCAGGGAAAAAAAAGTTTGCGAAAAAAAACAAGAAAAAAAAGGAGAAAAAATAAAAAAAAGAGAAAAAAAATAAAAAAAATGAAAAGCCTGAAAAATGGCTTTTTTATTTCAAATCTTTTTTCATATCATCAACCAATTGCCTTGCTTCGTCCTTGAATGACAATCCAAAGCTTATTCCGACAATTATTGCAGCCATGAACATGAATGTGCCGATTGCAATAAGGAACGCTGTTTCAAGCAATGCAACATCAAAGCCTGCATTTTTTAAACCAAGAACTGTTGCCAAAAACACAGTGATGATATAAACTGCTTTTGAAAGCACTTTCTTTTTCTTAAATGAAGTCTGGTTAATTTTGTTTTCAATTATTTTTGCTACAATCAAGCCCAAAACAACAAGAACAAGCGCCCCAAGAAGCTTTAACATCATGCTGTAAAGAGTTAATGAAAACACTTCAATTGTTTTGAATGGAATGAAACCTAAAGCCAGTGCAAATACAAAGAAAAATGTATACCACTTGACAAAGCTTCCAACAACGCTTGATAAAGGCAGCCCTCCGACAGCGCCAACCAAATTATGGTCTTTTGCCCAGTCATCAAGCTTCAATATATTAAGCACTTTGCTGACAATGCTTTTTAGAATTACACCCAAAAACCAGCCGACAATTATTACAATTATTGCCGCAACAAACCAGAAGCTCAATCCTAAAAACTTCGGAACTTCAGCTGCAATAAACTCATTCAGTCCAATCTCAAACGGATTTGATATACCCATAAATAAATCACCTGATAAACAAAATATTTTCTCATATATAAAGGTTATGTTTAATTGAAGAGTAGAAAAAAACTCAAAAAAATTAAAATAAATTTAAAAACTCAAAAAAATTAAAATAAATTTAACTTTTTTTAATTAATTACGTTTTAATTAATTCATTTATTTTTTCAGACAAATCTTTTTTTGTTCCGCTATTCAGTAATTCATAATCAGCTAAAGAAATTAATTCAGTTAATCCTTTTTTTTGTGAGTCAATTTTGTCTCTTGAAAAAAATTCTTCTTTATTTTGAGGGTCAATATTGCTTTTTCTTTCAAATCTTTCATTTTGCTTAGCAGTGACTGCGACTAATTTTGCTTCAGGAAAAACCTCTTTAACTGAATAAAATTCTTCTTTGCTTCTTGCACCAACCAAAACCAAATTTGTTTCTTTTTCTTTATTTTCAGCTCTAAATGCTTTAACTTCCTTCAGTAATTCAATTGCAACTGCATTCATTCCTTTTAGTGCACGAAGTTCATCGCCTAATTTAACTAAATTCATTTTAGTTGGCTCCAGATTTTTTTCTTTTGCCATTTTTACAAGAACATCAGAAAAAACAAATTTTTTGAAATTAAATTCTTTAATCAAATAATCTGCTGCAGTGTCTTTTCCTGAACGAGCAAATCCAACTAATACAATGCATTGCATGAAGAAAATAAAGGAAGAAGAAATTAATAAATGTAATTCATAAGGCAATTGTTCAATACAAAAAACACATGTTCAATTAAATGAACAATAAAAAATAAAAAAAAGAAGCAGATAAAAAAAAGTAAAGGAATGATTACTACATCATTCCATCCATTCCGCCCATTCCTGGAGGCATTCCTCCAGGTGGTCCTGAGCTTCTGCTTGTTCCTGCAACAATATCGTCAATGCGCAACAGCATTTCAGCCACTTCTGTTGCTGAAGTTACTGCCTGTTTTTTGATTGCAAGCGGTTCAATTACTTTCAATGCTTTCATGTCAGCAACTTTTCCTTTGTATACATCAATCCCCATGTATTTGCCTGTTTTTCCTTGGTGCTTTGAACGCAAATCAACTAATGCATCAATTGCATCCATTCCAGCTGATTCAGCCAGGGTTCTGGGAATTATTTCAAGTGTTTCAGAAAACAATTCAATTGCCAGCTGCTCTCTTCCGCCGACTGTTTTTGCATAATCCTTTAATTTCAGTGAAACTTCCATTTCGCTTGAGCCTCCTCCTGAAACAACTTTGCCTGATTTAATTGAAGAAGTAACTGCTCCGATTGCATCAACCATTGCCCTTTCTGCTTCATCAATTACATGCTCTGTTCCTCCACGGATTAAAATTGTGACTGCTTTAGGATTTTTGCACCCTTCAACGAAAACCATTTGGTCTCCTGAAATTTTTTTCTCTGAAACCATTCCGGCTGTCCCTAAATGCTCTTTGCTTAATCCTTCCAAACGAGAAACAACTTTTCCGCCTGTTGCTTTAGCCAATGCATCCATGTCAGATTTTTTTACTCTTCTTACTGCCATTATTCCTTCCTGTGCCAAAAAATGCTGTGCCATGTCATCAATTCCTTTCTGGCAAAAAATAACATTTGCGCCTGAATCCTTAACACGTGAAACCATTTTCTGAAGCATTTTTTCTTCCTGATCCAAAAAAGCCTCTAACTGCATCGGGTCAGAAATCTGGATTTTTGTATCTGTTTCAGGGGATTTGATTTCCAAAGCAGAATCAATTAAGGCAATTTTTGCTTTCTCTAATTTTTTAGGCATTCCAGTATGGACAATTTCTTTGTCAATAACCAATCCTGAAATCATTTCTGATTCAGCTAATGAAGCGCCCTGCTTTTTTTCCAGTTTAATCATGTCCTTGTCAATCACAGTTGCATTGTTTTCTGTTTCTGCAACCTGCATTACTGCTTTCACAACCAAGTCAGCCAGTTCTTCTGCTGATTCAGCTGCTTTTCCAGTCATTGAAGTCAAGGCAATTTCCTTTAATGCCTTTTTGTCTTTTGCATCAATTTCATCACTTATTTCTTCAAAAAATTCAGCTGCTTTTTTTGCAGCCATTCTATATCCTTTAATTATTAATGAAGGATGTATTCCGTCATCCAATAATTTTTCTGCTTTTCCAAGCAATCCGCCTGCCAAAACAACTGCTGTTGTTGTTCCGTCCCCTACTTCATTGTCCTGTGTTTTAGCCAAATCAACCATCATTTTTCCCGCAGGATGGTCAATGCTCATTTCACTTAAAATTGTTGCACCGTCATTGGAAATTGTTACATCGCCTAATTCGTCAACAATCATTTTATCCATTCCCTTTGGACCCAAAGTGGATTTAACTGCATTAGCCACTGCCTTAGCAATTAAAATATTTATTCTTTGGGCATCCCTTCCCAAAACTCTTTTTGAGCCATCGCTCAAAAACATTACTTGCTGGTTCATTTGATCATTTTGTGCCATAAAAATCACTCCTTTTAAAACAAAAAAATTAGTTAATTTCTTGTGAAATAATTGCTGGATATAAATGTTTAAAAACCTGTACTTGCTGATGGATATAGGTGTTGGGTTTTATGAGAGTTAATTTTAATTTAAAAAAAATTTTAATTTAAATAAATATAGAATGCTTCTGAATCCACTTTAAAGAATTCCCCTTGTGAATTGGTTGTTTCCTGAATGAATGAAGGGTGTGAACCTGTTTTTAATTGCTGATAACTTGTTCCTTGAGTATTAATTAATGCATCATATGCATAATAACTTAAGTTTGAATTAGTGAATGAACCAATTGGCTGACCGTCCTGAGTATCAATATAGTATTTGTTGTTTTCTTGAATGAAATGCGCTACAAGATAATGTGCAGGATCAGTAAATGAATTTGTAATATCAAAATCTGAATCCTTTGGAGTATAATAAAGCGCGTCAATTACTCCGTCTTCAATTCCTGAAGCATTTGGCAGAGAAGTTCCTGAAAAATTAATTGAAGAATTTTTAATGCTTAATGACTGCACTGCAAGCATTAACCATAGCCTGTTCAGCATTTTTGCAGGCTTCACTGCATAATATATTGGGTAATCATTTTGCCCCTGCAATCTCAAGCCATACAATGACGGGGTTGCATCAGAAATCATGTCCTCTGAAAAAATCATTTTTCCATATGAATTATCAGATGAATCTCCTTTGGTGTTGTAACTCAGTGTTCCTGTTGAATTATTTTTTCTGAATTCAATTACTCCGTCAACTGAAACCTGCAGTGAATTGCCTGGCTGAATTGAATTCAAAATAAACGGCATTCCATCAGCCAGAAAAGTATTTCCAGCCAAAACTATTTGTGTTCCGATTCCTTCAATATTAATTTCTGCTGAATTGAAATCAACTGAATTAATTGTCCATTTTCTTTCATTAATGTAATCCTGATTATTGACTGTTAAATTATAATCTCTCATGAATGAACTGCTTGAGCCATAATTCACTTTAAACCAGATTGTTTTTGAATCAAATTCAAATGTTGAGCCTTCTTCTGAATCATCCAGTTCCAATGCAAAAGGAATTCTGTGAACAATATTCTGGCTGTCTTTGAATTCAATTCCTGAAGAAGTTGAATTGCTTGAATCATAATCTCCTAATTTCATTGTAACAGGAATTACCTGAATTGAAACTGTTCCAGTGTTGCTTCCCTGCACGCCGTCCAATGAATGATAAGTGAATGAATCTGTTCCGGCAAATCCGGCGAAAGGAGTGTATGTTGCAGTGCATGCAGTTAAACCAACATTTCCATGTGCAGGAGGCGATAAAATCAGGCAATTTAAAGCAGTGCCGTCAGGGTCAAATGTATTCAGGTCAAAAACAAGGTAATTGTTTTCACTTACAGATAAATTCATGTCATATGCAATCGGCACTGCATTTGCCAGAACAGTTAAATCAACCCTTACTGAATCACTGATATATTGCCCGTCTGAAACTTTGTAAGTGAAATAATCTGTTCCTGAATAATTGTATACAGGATGATAATTTGCAGTGCAGTTATTTATTGATAAAGTCCCATGCGAAACAGAAGAATTAACCGAACAGGTTAATGCATCCCCGTCAGCATCAAATACATTCAATGCAAAAGCAATCGGAGTGGCTTTATTCACTGTAACTGACTGAGGATAACCAACAGGGGAACTGCTGCCCTGACTAACAAGTATTGTTACCTGAACAGGCCCAACAGAATACTGATTGTCAGATACAGAATAAGTAAAATAATCTGTTCCTGAAAAATTTGCATCAGGAGAATAAGTTGCCCCGCATCCAGTGGCCCAAGTATATGAATCAATGATTAGTGTTCCATGCTGAGGAGAAGAATTTACTGAACAGTTAACCAAATCATTTTCTGAATCATGCACATCCAAATCAAAAACCAATGCCATGTTTTTGTTTGCCTGCTTTGATTGAACAGAAGCAGTCGGCGGATTGTTTGCATTCAAAGTAGTGACAGTAATTGTTATTTCTGCTGTATCGCTGTCTGCTTTTCCGTCGCTTGCATAATATTCGATTAAATCAGTTCCTGAAAAATTTGCATCAGGAACATAAGTTAAAACACAATTCTGAATTGCTGATGTTCCATGCAATGAATTTCTTTTAATAAAACAAGTTAATGCATCATTGTCCGAATCAGATGCATTAAGCGTTAAAGTTCTTGAATTATTAATTGCTGTCGATAAATTCATTGAATTAGCAATTGGCTTATGGTTCGGAGAAACAACAGCAATTGTTATTGTAGCTAATCCGCTGTTGTTTTTTCCGTCAAATGCATAATAGTTAACGAAGTCAGCCCCAAGATAACTTATATTCGGAGTGTAGAAAATTACGCAATTCTGAATTACTGCGGTTCCATGCTCAGGCCCTGAATCAATAAAGCAGTTTAAATCATTGTTTTCAGGATCTGAAACAATTAAAGCAATTGTTCTAGTTTGAGCTTTATAAGTAACTGGATCGAAACCTGCGCCATAAATTATTCTGCTGTTTTCAGCAGTAATTGCCTGATTTTGGGCTTCAGGCGGGAAATTTATTTCTTCCTGCACTGGCGAAACCAAATTGTTTCCTATTGCATCTGTTCCAAGCAGTCCTGAAAAATTTGTTTTAATGAAATCAGTTACTGCAAAATTGTTTCCCATAGGGTTGGAAAGAATAAAGTAAAGCGAAGCCGAGCCAAGAATAAACATAAATCCTAAAAGCAATACTGAAGCAGATAAAATCAATACAACCTGAATCGGGATTTTCTGGGTGTTTAAAAGCTTTTTTCCTTTTTCAGTCAATTCATAGTATTTCCATTTTCTTCCTTCATCAATCTGATGGATTAACTGGCTTTCCTCCAAAAGCTCTAAATGCCTTTTCATGCTTGCAAGAGAAATATTCCTTTTGGCAGCAAGTTCAGTCAAAGTATGCCTTCGTTCATATAATGACTTAAGTATTTCAGTTCTTGCCTCTGAAGAAAGCGCCTTGAATTCATCTGAAGAAATAGTTAATTGCTCTTGTTCCATCAAATCAAATACCCAGTTAGTAATAAATATAAGCATTCCCTTCAATTAAAAAAGATTTTTTTAACAAAAACCAGGCTAACAAAAAACAAAGGTTTAAAAAGGAAGAGAAAAAACAGGGTTTTTTAAGAAATTTAAGTAAAAAAATAATAATTATAAATGCATTTAATTGAAAGGGCAAGAAATATAAACAGTTTCCTGTAAAATAATCATTCAACAGTAGTAAAAAATACTTGCTAAGGGGGAAAATTTATGAAAAGTAAATTAATGTATGCATCTTTTTTAATTATTTTAATGGTATTGCTTGTTTCGGTTTTTGCAGTAAAGGAAATCACTGCAAAGGAAGCAATCAGTCCAAAATCAATTGTGGTTTGTGGAGACACAATAACAGAGGACACGAATTTAACAAACGACTTAATTGATTGTGGTGGAAGAGGATTAATTATTGAAGGAAATAATATTACTTTGGATTGCCAGGACCATTTAATTGATGGAACTGAAATCAGCAACTCAAAAGGAATTTATTTGAACACCGTAACAGGAACCACTGTTGAAAATTGTAGAATAAGTGAATTCGATTTTGGAATTTATTTAGAGAATTCAAATTATAATACAATAATTAATAACAATTCATATAACAACGGATATTTTGGAATTTTTTTATGGCAATCACACGGCAACGCTTTAATAGACAATAATACATCCAATAACGACTCGGACGGAATTTATTTTGATTCATCAAACAGTAACTTAATAGCAAACCATAATACAAACAACAACGAAAATTGCGGAATATATTTAGGAAATTCAAGAAACAACTCAGTGACAAACTCTGTTGCTAATGAAAACGATTGGGCTGGGATTCTTTTAAATTATACCTCAAACAACAACGAGATAACAAACAATGTGTTTCAGAATAACAACGAAGGAGTTCGCACAATGAATTCCATGCAAAACATTTTTTATGAAAACATCTTTTCAAACAATACAGAATATAATGCTTATGAATCAATGGGCACAAATGACTGGAACAACACAACAACCGGAAATTATTGGGGTGATTTTAATTCAAACCCAGGATATCCAACACACTACGAAATTCCAGGAAACGGAAACGGAGTTGATTACTTTCCTGACTGGGAATTTGGCCGCAAGGCTGATTTAAATATAACTTTTTTAAAGGCTTCAGTCAGTTCAGTACCATCAACCCAACAAATAAAAGTGACTTATTTCTTTACAATAAAAAACATTGGAATTATTGATTCAGGAGATTTTTATACAGGAATATTAATTGAAGAAGAAAATCTTTCTCCAAGCCATATTTCAAACACTACACCAAAAGAAGCTTATGCTCCAAATAATTCAAATCATGTAGCAAAAGAAGCTTATACTTCAAATCTTGCACCGACAGAATCAATAACCATTATGCGGGAAGCAATTCTTGACAACGGAAGTTATACAATAACTGCAACCGCTGACAACAGAATGCAGGTTGATGAATTAAATGAATCAAATAACACTGCAACAATCCATATAGAAGAAAATTAATTGATTGTAAAAAAAGAGGATTGAAAGCAGGCTTGCCAAAAAATATGTTTGGAGCCATGCTTTCAATTCATTTATTCTTCGTTTTTTATTTTTTGTATGCAACATAAATGTCTTGTTCAATCATTTTATTGTTTTTGTGAAAAATAAATATATTTAATTTGATAGTGAAAATTAGTTGCTTAAAAAAGATTTTTTTAACAAAAACCAGGCTAACAAAAAACAAAGGTTTAAAAATAAGGAAAAAAAGCCAGATTTTTTAAGAAATTTAATTGAAAAGATACTACTTATAAATTGTTTTACGGAAAATAATCCTTTAACAGTAGTAAAAAAATCACTTATTAATTGGGGGAAGGGACTTTTATGAAAAATAAATTAATGTATGCATCTTTTTTAATTATTTTAATGGTATTGCTTGTTTCGGTTTTTGCAGTAAAAGGAATGGAATCAATTCCTAAAATGAAAACTGAAAGCAGGGAGTCATTTGAACAAAGCACTGTAAAAGAATCAAGTGAAAGTAGTGCTTCAACAAAATCAGGAACTTCAAATATTTCTTCTTCTACCAGTACTAAAACTGAAAAACCTTTAACCCCAAAAAAACCAATTAAAGAACCTGAAGTTAAACCAAAAAATATTACTGAATATCCTTTTGTTTCAAATGTAAATATTGAACCTTATTATGCTAACTCCGGACCAACACTTAATGCTACTTGTACTGATTATGATGGAACAATTGCAAATGCTGAATTTAACTTAAATAATTTATCATTTAATTATTCAATGAATGCAGTTGATGGTTTATTTGATGAATCAATTGAAGAAGTAATTGCTTCAGTTCCTACTTTTAATGTAAGCCAAGGAATAAATGATGGAAATGTTTTTTGCATTGACAATGAAGGAAATGAATCACTTCCTAATACAAACTCTGTTTTTGAATTCTTTTATGATACATTTATACCATCCAGCATGAGACAATCAATGCCTCCAAATGGATTGAATGAATGGTTTATTTCTGAAGTTGATGTCGAATTGTTATTTGTAGATGTGGCTCCAAGTTCAGGACGTAAAGGACTTTATTACTGTCTGGACCAAACAAATTCCTGTTCTCCAAATATTGATGAAAACGGAATGGTTTCAATCACTGATGAAGGAATAAATTATTTAAGAGTTTATTCTGAAGACAATGCAGGAAACCAATCCAATACTTATCCTGCCATATATAAAATTGATTTAACTAATCCTTATGGACAAGAAATTTATTTTACTAGTGCAAACAATTACGGAGATGTAACTGTTTCATTAAATCCAGGAACAGATGATGTTTCTGATGTGAATTACTGTCAATTAAGATGGGAAGAAGAAATTCCTTGGTTACCTGTTGGATTAGAAACCAGTGCTTCATATAATTATTCTCCTGGAACACATACAGCTTTTTATAAATGCTTTGATGAAGCAGGAAGAGAAAGCGAAACAGTTTCAGATACAATAATTATTACTGATAATAATCAATTTGATTTATTCATTGATAATGGTTACATTCCTAATCCTCCTCTTTTTGATGATGAAAATGTTTTCATTGTAGTCACTCTCCATAATACAGGGGACATAGCTAGATTAGTGCCTAGTGAAACATATCTTGATAATGAACTTCAAGGCACACCACATTATCAATGGTATTTTCCATCAGGAACATCAGATCTTTGGATTGGATTTGAACCCCTAGAAGCCGGAGACCATAATTTAACAATAATTACAGACAGCACTAATGATTATAATGAATCAAATGAAGAAAACAATGTATTCGAATTTATTTTCAATGTAATGGCTCACACACAACCAGAAATTCAATGCGGAGACACAATAACAGAAGACACGAATTTGAATAATGATTTATTGAATTGTAATGAACATGGATTAATTATTGGAGCGAATAATATTACTTTAGACTGCCGGGGGCATGTAATTGACGGAAACAACAGATATATTCAGCATGGAATTTACTTAAACTACAAGAACGGAAACACTGTCAAAAACTGCAATATACAACAATTTAGCTCCGGAATTTCATTAATCCGAAGTTCAAATAATACTCTTACAAATAACAACCTAAACAATAACGAGTATGGAATCCAAATTCAGAACGCGAGCAATAATACATTAACGAATAACAATGCAAACAATAATTATTCTGGAATTCAATTAAGTGACTCAAACAGAAATACATTAACAGACAATAATGCAAACAACAATTATTCCGGAATCAGGCTTCAATTTACAAGCAATAACACATTAACGAATAATACCGCAAATGATAATAACAGCATTGGAATTTATTTAAGCTTTTCAGGCAATAATACTTTAACAAACAATAATGCAAACAACAATTATTCCGGAATTCAACTAAGTGACTCTAACTATAATACCTTCACAAGCAATATTATAAAAAATAACTCTAATTACGGAGTGGAATTTTTTGAGTATTATTTCTCCATTTTACCACACAACATTTTTTCAGGCAATTTTTTCATAGACAATTATATTAATGCCCGTGAAGACGTAAATCACCTCTTCAACGACTGGAATTCCGGTTTAACCGGAAACTACTGGAGCGACTTCAATAACGATAACCCAGGATATCCAAATTACTATGAAATCCCTGGACCAGGAAACGGAATTGATTATCATCCAACAGGACCAACACAAGAAATCCAATGCGGAGATACAATAACAGAAGACACGAATTTGAATAATGAGTTACTGAATTGTACTGGAAATGGATTAATTATTGATGCAAATAATATTACATTGGATTGTCAAGGACATTTAATTGATGGAGAAGGAAGCAATTACGGAATCACTATTAGTAACAAACATGGAATTACCATTCAAAACTGTAACATAAGGGCATTTGATGACGGAATAAGATTATATTCCAGCAACAACAATTTCATTCATAATAACAATATTATAAACACAAACATAGCAATAGATGTTTACTCATCCAGTACAAACACAATTTCCAACAATACCATTCCAAACAACCTTGACGGAATATACCTTCGCTACTCCAGCAACAACAATCTTGTATCAAACAATACAATTGTAAACAACCAGCAAGGATTATATTTGCTTGAAAACTCAAAATATAATACTTTTTGGAATAACACATTGCTTAACAATATTATAAATGCATCTGAAGCCCATAGTTCAGCAAGCCCTAACGACTGGAATTCAGGAACTGTTGGAAACTACTGGAGTGATTTTAACACAAACCCAGGATATCCTAATTACTATGAAATCACTGGACCAGGACAAGGAATTGATTGGCATCCAACAGGACCAACACAAGAAATCCAATGCGGAACAACAATAATGCAGGACACAAATTTAACAAACGATTTACTGGATTGCAATGGAAACGGATTAATTATTGGCGCAAATAATATTACGCTGGATTGCCAAGGGCATTTAATCGATGGAAATTGGAATGATTATGGAAAGTTCGGAATTTATCTTGAAGGAAAGCAAAATATTAATATAAAGAACTGCAATATACAAAAATTTTATCGTGGAATTTATTTATTCCTATCCAACAATAATGTTTTGAATGGCAATAATATCAGTAACACCACTGAGGGAATTAAACTATTTTCAAGCTTTTACAATATTATAACCAAAAATGTTATAAGCAATAATAATTCTGACGGCGTTAGCTTAGATTATAGCTCAGATAATGAGATAATTAGCAATACCATCAGTAACAACGATAATGAAGGCATTAGATTATTTTCCAGTTCCGGAACGGAAATTGTTAGCAACAACATAAATTATAATGACAACGGAATCGGGTTATATCACGGGTCAACTAATAGATTAATAGACAATAGTATAAGCAATAATAACAATGATGGACTTGGGTTGCATTTTGATTCTATTCATAATAATCTAAGTGGCAATGTAATAAACGGTAATGGATATGGCGCGTCCTTAACTTTTGATTCTCGATACAACACTTTCTGGGACAACAACTTCTTGAATAACGGAACCAATGCCTATGAAGATTCAAATTCCAATTTCAACGACTGGAATTTAGGAACAACCGGAAATTACTGGAGTGATTTCAACTCAAATCCAGGATATCCAAATTATTACGAAATTTCCGGACCAGGAAACGGAATAGACTGGCATCCGTTAAATGAAATACCTCCTGAATGCGTTGCTCCAACAGACGGAATGAGCATAACTGAAGACACTGTTTTTTGTTCGGGAACATATGTTTTGCCTAACGGGATTTCAATTGATGCGGACAATGTTACTTTGGATTGCGACGGGGCGGAATTGGATGGAAACACACTAGTGCCTCCTCCTAACGAACCTGGATTTGGGATAGAAATACGCGATAAAAGCAATATTGTTATAAATAATTGTAAAATTAAACACTATCCTATTGGACTATTTGCAAAATTTTCGCAGTCTATACTAAAGAATAGCGAGATAGAAAACAATTCAACAGGGGCATTACTCGGAGGTAACGAAAACGAAGTAATATCCAACTATTTTAATGAGAATAAAAAAAGTATAGTCATCAAGGACTCTCTAAGAACTAGATTGCAATACAATGAGATAATACCAACTAATTCAAATTATCTTCCTGAAGCATTAGAAGTGTGGGGAAGCAATAAGGAAGAATACCAACAAGTTATAGATGAAACAAATTTTATTAATGGAAAACCAATTTTATATTATGATGATATAAACAAATTGTGTCCAAATAATCAAACGTTTTCAGATTTAAATAATTATAGCCATATCTCCTTTGTGGGGTGTAATAATATCACAATTGAAGACAACAATTTATATGAAAATGATGGAATTTTCCTTTATTACTCAGACGATTTCAATATCTTAAATAATTCAATGGACAAAATACAAATTCTAGTTGAGAAATCAAATAATATTAATATATCCAATAATGAAGGGAATAAAACAATCATTGAATTTTTTAAATCAAATAACAACAACATTACCCAAAATTATTTAAATGAAGGGCGTCTCGAGTTAATGGAGTCTAATAGTAATTACATTTACCTAAACAGCCTAAATGGTGCTAATCAAATAGTGCCAGAAATAGGGTTTTTCATCAATGATTCGAATGACAACCAGATCGAAGAAAATAATATTTTCAATTACTACAGAGGAATGTATATTGGCGCTCCTGGAAATAATAACTTTCTTCAGCACAACAATTTTTTCAACAACAGTTTGTTCAATATCTATTATCAGGGGGAATTTGAAGACATCAACACAGCAAACAACTACTGGGGCACCACCAGCATGCTGGGAATTGCCCAGAAAATTTATGATTACTGGGATGATCCATTCAGTGGAATAGGTGAAGTGAATTACTGTCCTTATTTGAATGCACCTGACGGCACTCCAATTGAATGCATTCCATGTGAAAATGCAGATATTGATGAATCAAATTATGTTAATTCAATGGATTTCGCTTTATGGAGAATTAATAACGGAAGCAGTGACTGTAATGCATCAAATAATTACTGCAACAGGGCAGACATTGACAGGGACTCTTATGTGAATACAACTGATTTCACTTATTGGAGATTTTATAATGGAAGAACCTGTACAGATGAATAAAGCACAAAAGAACAGGCAGTAAAACACAACAAAAGGAACATGCAGTTAAAACACAACAAAAGAGAATGCAATTAATTGCAGTCCTTTGCTTTTGAATTAACTAAAAGCAATTCCTTTTTATTTTTCTTGTTTATATTCTTTTTAATTAACTAAAGTGGTTTTATGGCTTTAAAGGATTTATTGGAAAGCAGGAATGCTAATTTAAAGAAAATTGAGGAACTTGGATTTAACCCTTATCCATACAAATTCAAGGCAGAAAATTATGCCAAAGACATTAATGAAAAATATGGAAAAATAAAAGAAGGGGAAATGACTGGAAAAAAAGTTTCTGTTTTTGGAAGAATAATGAGCAACCGCGGAATGGGAAAAATGGCTTTCATGGATTTAATGGATTCAACTGACAGAATCCAGATTGTGTTCAGGGAAGATTTATTGAATAAAAATAAATTTGAATTAATGCAGGCAGTTGATTTAGGGGATTTTCTTGGAGTCAAAGGAGAAGTATTCAAAACCAAAAGAGGCCAGTTAAGCATTTTATGCAATGATTTTGAATTTATGTCAAAAGCAGTAAGACCTTTGCCGGAAAAATGGCATGGGCTGCAGGATTTGGAAATCCGTTACAGAAAGCGTTCGCTTGACTTAATCATGAACCCTGAAACAAGAAAAGCATTTGAAATGCGTTCAAAAATAATTGATGCAGTAAGGGAATTCTTTAAATCAAAAGGATTTTTGGAAGTTGAAATTCCTTTAATTCAGCCTGTTTACGGCGGAGCAAACGCAAAGCCATTCATAACCAAATCAAATGCCTTGGACCAAAACATGTATCTAAGCATTTCGCCTGAATTATATTTAAAAAAATTAATTGTCGGAGGATATGAAAAGGTTTTCACCATCTGCAAGAATTTCCGAAATGAAGACATTGATAAAACCCATAATCCAGAATTCACAATGCTTGAATCATATGAAATCAATGCAGATTACAATGATGTAATGGATTTGGTTGAGGAATTATTTGAATTCACTGCATTAAAAGTTTTAGGCAAAACAAAAATCAATTATCAGGGAACAGAAATTGAATTAAAGCGCCCGTGGAAAAGGATTCCAATGAAACAGGCAATAAAGGAATTTGCAGGAATTGATGTTGACAAAAAAACCGACAAGGAACTCTTTGAAAAAATCCTTGCGCATGGAGAGCCATATGACGGCGCAAAAGAAAGAGGCTGGCTAATTCAGGAACTGTTTGAAAGATACTGCGAAAAGCATTTAATCCAGCCAACCCATGTAATTGACCATCCAAAAGAAACAACTCCTTTATGCAAAAAGCACAGGAAAGAAAAAGGATTAATTGAACGAGCTGAATCATTCATTAATTCATGGGAAATGACCAATCTTTACTCTGAATTAAATGACCCAATAGTGCAAAAGGAAATGTTTGAACTGCAGGAAAAAATGACTGGTTTGAAGGAAAAACACCCCAAAGACACAGATTTCATTGAAGCAATGGAATACGGCATGCCTCCAACAGGCGGATTAGGAATCGGAATTGACAGAATGGCAATGCTGCTGCTGGACCAACCGACAATAAGGGATGTAATTTTCTTCCCGCAAATGAGAACAATGAAATAAATGAGCCCAAATAGAATTCTGATTCAAAAGAAAACAATATAAATAGTTATACAGTATAATTATTTGTGGTTTTATGTTTGAATGTGAGGCAAAATTAAAAACATGGGGCAACAGCATTGGCGTTGTGCTTCCTAAAAAAGAGCTTGAAAAGGAAAATCTTTCTGCTGACAGCAAAGTCAGAGTGGTTGTTTTTCCTGCAAAAAAGCTTACTGTAGGGGATATTTTTGGAAAGCTTGAAAACTGGAAAAAGCCAGCCAGCAGAATAATGAAAGAAATTGACGAGGAATTGGACAGCAAATTCTTTAAGTGATAAAATGAAATATTTTTTCGATACTTATGCGTTAGTCGAAATTGTTGAAAAAAACCCGAATTATGTAAAATTCATAAAAGAAGAAATTGTTACAGGCATTCTTAACATTGGAGAATTTTATTATTCGCTCCTGAAAGATTACGATGAAAGCACTGCGCAAAACTGGCTGAAGATTTTTGGGCAGACAATAATTCCTTTAAGCACAGACACAGCCATCAATGCAATGAAATTCAAATTCCTAAACAGGAAAAAAAACTTTTCTTTTGTTGACTGCTGCAGTTACATGCAAGCAAAAGAAAACAACTTGATTTTCTTAACCGGCGACAAGGAATTCAAAGGAATGCCTAATGTGGAATTCGTGAAATGAGAAAAAGAATTCAGATATGCCTATGCAAAGAAATTTAAATATAATTATATCTAATTATATTGGTGATTTTTTTGGAAGCTGAAGTTGTTGTAAGAAAATGGGGCAATTCTCTTGGGTTGACTTTGCCTAAAAATCTTGTTGAAACCCAGAAAATAAGGGAAAATGACCGCATATCCATTCAGGTGGAGAAAAATAAGCTGTTAAGAGTAGGTGACATTTTCGGGCTTGCGAAAGGCTGGAAATTTGACACTCAAAAATTCAAAGACCAGGCAAGGAGGGAGGAACTTGAACGGGAAAGAAAAATTTCTGGATTCTTACGCAATCATTGAAATAATCAAGGAAAACCAGAATTACAAACCATTTAAGGAAGCAGTTGCAGTAACAGGCAAAGCCAACTTGATTGAAGTCGCGTACAGTCTGCTTCAGGATTTCCAAAAAGAAACCGCATTAATTATATTGGGTTCCCTGAAAATCAAAACCCTTGAAATAGAGGACAACCAGATAACAAAAATCGCTGTTTTCAAAAAAGAACACGCCAAAAAAAAATTCTCTTACATTGACTGCATAGGTT
The DNA here is from genome assembly GCA_043817715.1 of Candidatus Iainarchaeum sp. Classification (GTDB taxonomy): domain Archaea; phylum Iainarchaeota; class Iainarchaeia; order Iainarchaeales; family JAFGBZ01; genus JAFGBZ01. The sequence goes on from JBDRGO010000007.1 coordinate 46,668, forward strand.
ATATCCTGGCAAAAGAAAACGGAATAGCTTTCGTCACAGGCGACAAGGAATTTGAAGGAATGCCTAATGTGGAATTCGTGAAATGAGAAAAGATATTTTTGTATAAATGAGAAAAATAAAAAAAGGAATTTATAACAGATTGCATGAATGAAAATTTGAAAAACCTTAAAGGAAACTCAAATGAAAACTGAAACGCTTGAAGTAAACGGCTTGAAATATGCTGTTAAAATTCATTATGAAAAAAGAAATAATTCCACCGGAAGCATTGGAAAAAACACAGTCAATATCCGCATTCCTTCAGGATTAAGCCGGGAAGAATGCTTCAGGGAATTAATTAAAATGAAAGCGTGGGCAAGAAACAAAATCCAGGAAAACCCGTCAAAGTTTAAGCCGGAAATTCAAAAAGAATACAATGACGGAGATAACTTAAAAGTTGGAAATGAAGAATACAAACTCAGAATTGAATTAAAGGAAAAGCAAAGCAGTTCCGGCCGAATCAAAGAAGGCATTATTCATCTGACAATTTCCTCTAATTTATCAAAACAAATGCAAAACAGGCATATTTCAACCCTTTTAAGCAGGTGCATTGCGGAAAAAAGGCTTCCTCATCTTAAAGAAAAAATCAGTGAATTAAACAAAAAGCATTTCAATCAAAAAATAAACAAAATTTTCTTCAAACACAATAAATCAAACTGGGGCAGCTGCTCAAAAGCAGGCAATATCAATATTTCAACAAAATTATTGTTTGCTCCGGAAGAGATACTGGAATATGTGTGCGTTCATGAATTGGCTCATCTCATTGAACAAAACCATTCCTCCCAATTCTGGGAATTAATTGAAAAAGCAATGCCTGATTACCGGGAAAAAATAAACTGGTTTAAAGAAAACAAGGAAATATGTGGTTTCTAATGAATTCAACTGAAGAAAACAAATTAACTAAATCAACAATCCTAAAATTAAACAACAAAAAATTCTCTTTAATTGAAGAATTCTCACACGGGCACGCATCACAGATTTTTCTTGTAAAGGATTCAAAAGGAAAAATTTTCAAATTAAAGAAAGAAAAAGCGAAATCAACTCGAATTAATATGGTACAAAAAGAAGCTTCAAATTTAAAAAAAGCAAATTCAATCGGAGTTGGACCAAAATTAATTGATTTCAATGAATCAGAACACTGGGTTTTAATGGAATTCATTAAAGGAAAATTATTTTGTGATTTTATTTCAAATGAGCCGTCAAAAAAAGAATTATTAAAAGTATTAAACGCACTTTTTCAACAAGCAAAAAAATTAGATGAAATTGATTTAGATCACGGACAATTAGCAGGACGCGGAGCCAACATATTGGTTACTCCGCAATTGAAACCCGTAATAATTGATTTTGAAAAAGCTTCTCAAAAAAGAAAACCGCATAATCTGAATGTGTTAAAATCAATGCTTTTTATCAGGAACTCTGAAATGGGAATAACTGTTAGAAGTATTTTAGGGGAAAAGGAATTAGAGAAATTATCTAAATTTTGAATTAATAAAAACAAATTTAGTAAAAAAATTAATTTTATTTTTCTTTTAATTCATTTAATCTGTTCATAATTTTTAAAAATCTTTTTCTCTTTTCTCTTCTGACTTCAGACACAACTACAGGGTGATTAAGCTCACGCATTAACAGCAACCTTTCGGAATTTAAATTCTCAATTTCTTCCTTTTGTTTAATCTTTTTTCCTATTACTGGCAATAGTTTTCCAATTCTTAAAAAAAATCTTTTAATCCGCATATGCATTTTCACTAATAAGAAAAATTTATTTTATGTTTTGAATACTTTTTTATACGCCGGCTCAAACTGCCATTCCTTGTATTTAATGTAAACAAATTTAATTATTGGAAGAGCCAATGCATAAAGCAATGCCCATAAAACAACTGAAACAAATAATGCCAGAACCAGGTTTGTCAGGAACAAAGAAAAAATTGAATCAGAGGAATGGGAAGCAACTGCCTTAAGCGATTCATTCTGCTGAAAACTAAATAAAAGAAATGAAGTAATTAATCCAAAAATTAAAAACAAAATCTGCAATGGCTTCATAATCCAGTGCTTGTTAATGTTTCTGAACGGGCATATTTCTTCAATTAACCTGAATTCCTTCCGGGAAATTTCCTTTTGTTTCCTGATTAATTCAATTGAAGTTATCTGGTACTGCAAACAGGCTTTCACAACATCCTCAGAATAATCCCATTTTTTCAGAATTACCCCCAGTGTTTCTTCATTAACTGAATTAGGGTATTCCTCTAAAACCCTAAGCAAATCCTTTTTATTCAAATCAATTGATAAAAATTCATTTACTGCATATTCATCCAAATGCTGCTGTGTTAAAATTGTGTCAAGCATTCTTACTGAAAGCCATTTCTTGCCCTTAAGGAATTTCAATAAATCAAGCAAGTCATTTCCGACAACATTGAACCTGCTTAATGTATGAATAATGCTTAATGAAGTGGATTTATCCATTTCACTGAAAGTTTTTTCCCTTCGGAATGCCCTGAAAATTTTTCCCCAATTGTCAATAAAAATATCAATGAAAACAAGAACGCTTAAAACAGAAATTATTGCAATGAAAACAAATTTCTGGATATCCCCGCTAAGCCATAAAACAAGGACAAATAAAATCATTAGAAACCCGCTCCAGGCATTATCTGAAATTCTAATGTAACGCGTTGCAAGTGATTTCAGCAAAGAAGCGGTTGTTTCAAGAAAAGCAAAAAACTGCGTGATTGGCTTTTTATCAACCGGCTTGCAGGACAAATCACAATCAGGCCCAAAAATCCCTTTGTTTTCTTCTGAAACCATGCAAAAATAAGGGAAAACTAATTAAAAAAACTTTTTATTTTAGGAAAAGAAACGCGATTCAAGCAAAAGCTTGAATGCGCCCTTCAAAGCTCTGCTTTGAATAGGAAGCTTGCAAAAAATACCTAAAAAAAGCGTAATTGGAGAAAAAAAGAAAATTCATTTATGCTTTGCCCTTGTTTTTTTCTGTGCAATAGCCCTGTTTCCTGAATTGATTTTTTCCTTTAATACTTCTGCCTTTGAATCCATTGGATTCTGTTTTTTTCCAGCCAAATAAATCACTTTTAATTCAATTTGTTCTGAACCGCGTCAATTTTTTCCCGCAGTTTTGCTTTTTTGTCCCATAAAGAACTTTTGGTTTTTTCACACAGGTCAATTCCTTCATGGGTTTCAGGAGTCACTAAATTAAGATAAGTTATCTTTCTGCCTGCTGCCTCGTTTTTCTTTCTTAATGAAGCCAATTTTTTCTCCAATAATTTCCGTCTTATTCTGCTTTGCTTCCATCTGCTTTTTAAGTTCCTGAAAAAACCCATAACCAGCACTAAATTCATTTCACGAATTTTCTGTCAACTTCAAGGATTAATACATCACATGCTGCTTTAATTGATTCCAATTGCTTGATGATTCTTTCTTTTTCTTTTTCAATATCCTGAATGTTTTCATATGGTTCAATTGCTTCCCTTAGCATTGATGAATCAACATAAGAGTATGGATGCGAATCCATTTTTTTTGAAATTCTTTCAACCATTTTTCCCAGCCATAAATTCATCTGGTTCTTAACTGTTCCTTTAATTTGTTTTCCTTTAGTTAAATGGCTTCTCAGCATATTAACAACAGTTGCTTTAGGGAAAGGCAATTTATCTTCTGGTAAATCCTCTTCATCCTCTTCAATCATTTCCTGTGTTTCTACCTTTTCTTCCTCTAATTTTCCTTTAACCATAAATTCACCTCAAAAATAAACGCATTACAGTAATACAAATTAGTATACAAATATTTAAAAATGAAAGAATTAAAAGGCTAAGTGACAAAAATATGTCAGATGAATTCAAATAATTTAAGGTTTTTAGCCCCCATAACAGGGCTGTTTGTAGCAGTATTAATTATTTCAAACATTGTTTCAACCAAAATCGTTGATTTGGGTTTGCTGGTTTTTGACGGGGGAACACTGTTATTTCCTTTAAGTTATATTTTTGGAGATATTTTAACTGAAGTTTATGGTTACAAAAAATCAAGGCAGGTAATCTGGACAGGATTTATTGCATTAATTATGATGAGTGTTACTTTCTGGTTAATTGGACTGCTTCCAGCAGCAAGTGATTGGTTAAATCAGGAAGCATATGATTTGATTTTAGGAATAATGCCAAGAATTGTGTTAGGTTCAATTATTGCTTATTTTGCAGGAGAATTTTCCAACAGCTTTGTTTTGGCTAAAATGAAAATTTGGAGCAAAGGAAAACATTTATGGCAAAGAACAATCGGCTCAACTTTAATAGGAGAAGGAATTGATTCTGTTTTATTTGTTTTAATTGCTTTCCTTGGAGTACTGCCGAATGAATTGCTAATAATGGTTATGGTTTCAAATTATGTTTTCAAGGTTGGAATTGAAGTAATGTTAACCCCAATAACTTATTTGGTTGTTGGTTTCTTAAAGAAAAAAGAACAAGTAGATGTCTACGATTATAAAACTGATTTTAATCCATTTAAAGCAGAATTTTAATAATTTTCATAAAAAGCAGGGGTTTAATTCTTTTCCTTTCATTAATTTTTCTGCGGTTAATGAAGAAACTGACGATGACGCCGAGGTTATTCAACCAATGATGAGTGATGGGCAGGCTGAAACCGCAATTGATAATTAATTAAGCACTGTTGAGCGAAGTGAAACAGTGCAACGCCCGCCAGCCGGCGTGACGGCTGTGATGGGCAGGCTGAAACCGCATAACTGCCACTGTTAGTTGGCACCAGCGTACTTTTCGCTCTTGGGCTCAAGAGTGCCTTAATGTACGCTTGCGTACTCCGCCCGCTAGCCAACATGATGGCTGTAATGGGCAGGCTAAAACCACAAGCTAATTAAGCACTGCTGAAAGCAGTGCACACGTGCCAACGGAGTGAGCCGTTGAACTGAAACCACTATATTTAAATATGTGTTATCACATAATAATTATGTGATTTTATGCCTAATATTACTTTATCAGCAACTGATGAAATGAAGGAAAGAATGGGTCGGCATCCTGAAGTGCGTTGGTCTAATGCAGTTCGCATAATTATTGAAAAGAAATTAAATGATTTTGAAAAGGCCGAACGTTTAGCTAATAAAATCAATCTTTCAGAGAAAGATGTTGAATTTATTTCAGATAAAGTTGAGAAGGACATGGCTAAACATGCAAAGGAGCTTTTGAATGAGGGTTACAGTTGATGCAAATATTCTTTTTTCTGCTTTGATTAAAAAAGGACAAACAAGAAAAGTTTGGTTTAATCCGGAAATTGAATTATGTGCTCCAGAATTTCTTTTAAAAGAATTCTTAAAATACAGGGAATATCTTCAGAAAAAAGCCTCTGGAACTCCTAAAGAATTCCAGGATATTTCAGAAACTCTTTTTTCACAGGTTTTTTTTATTCCCGATTCAGAACTAAAACCATTTTTGCCTGCCGCCGCTTTTCTTTCAAATGATGCAAAAGACTGGCTTTATCTGGCTTGTGCTTTAAAAGAAGACACAATTATTTGGAGCAATGACAAAGAATTCAAGAAACAGAAAAGAATTAAAATAAAATCGACTAAGGAAATGATTGAAGAAACAGGGATGCTGTGATTAGTTTACTGGCAGGCTGAAACCTGCTTGATTTTCCCTTAAATTCCGTCAAAAACCAGAAAATTCAAGGTTTTAATGGGTTTTTAGCCTGTTTTGTTTAAAAACCTTTTTCTTGCTTCATTTAAACTATATTGTGTTTATTTGACCAATAAAGGAGGAATTTAATATGGCAGATATGTTAGTAGTAAAATCAAAAGTAGCAGAATATATTAAAGGAAAAGGAATGATGATGGCATCAGATTCACCGGAAGCATTAAGCGGAATGGTTGCAATGTTTTTAGATAAATCAATCGCAAGATGCAAAGAAAACGGAAGAAAAACCGTTAAACCATACGACTTCTAATTAGAAGTCGTTCACTTCTTTTTTTTAATTTCATCTAAAAGCCCTAATTTTTCAATAGACAAACGCTCTAATTCCTTAGTTTCCTCAAAAGTAAGTCCATTATCTCTTTTAAAAACCGCTTTTCTTATCTTGATTCTTTTCCTATCAATTAATTTTATTTTAATTTTATTTACAACGCGTTTAATAAAATGAAATTTTAAAGGCATTTTTCTCATCAAACAATATTTAACTGTATTTTTTTGCTTACATCAAACCCCATTGGAATATCCAATGAGGCTTCAATGAACCATTTAACTGTTGAAGTTTTTCCGCCTAAATTTAATGACAACAGGCCCAAATCAATCTTTGCCCCGGTATTAATCGGAGTGTATTGCGGAATTCCGATTTCAAATTCATATTCTTTTGTCCGGTAATCTTTTTCTCCTTCTTCAAGCATTATTTTTATTTCATTAACCCTTCTAATTGAAGTTTTTCCGCCTTTACTTGAATAAGAAGTTGTTTCTTCTTCTCCGTAAAAAACAGCCCTTACTCCGCGTGCCTTGGTTGCTTCCTTTAAATCCAGAAAAGCCTTTCCCTTAATTGTTTCCCCGAACTTAAAATTCGTTTTATCAAGGATTAATTTCATTTCCCCTTTTGCCTAAATCAAACATTTCAATCACTCCAAAAATTCAAACAGTTACTCTTTTTATTTCAAATAAATTAACATCATTTTCCCTGTCAACCACTGCAATTAATGCATTTGCTTTAATGTTTTGAGTTAAGCGGATTAATCTTGATAATTCAGGAAAATTCATTTTCATGTCTTCTGAATACACATTTAAGGTCCACTGTGTATGGGCTTCCCCTGCTTTTTTTCCTTTAGGGTAAACCCTGAAATCTGAACCGAATTTCAGGCCTGATTTTAAAACATATCCTGCCTGCTTTAATGATTCAAAAACAATTAATTTTGAATAAAATTTTTTATCAATTGAAAGACCTTTTTTAAGCAAATCATTTTCAGTTAATTCCCTGTCCCTTAAATCAGTTACCGCAATTTTTTCTTTTCTCATTAAGTAAACCGCTTCAAACAAATCCAGAATCAACTGGTTTCCTTTCCTTTCACCAAAGCCCTTGCTTTGCAATTGGTCCGCGGTTTTCTTTTCTTCAACAATGACCTTGTTTTCAGCTAAATAAATTCTTGAATCCATGTGTAAAGATTAATGGAAAAAGAAGTATTTAAAACAAAAGGTTAATCAAATCTAAAAGAATAAAGATTAATCAAACCTGCTGAGTAACCGCACAGGATTCAAATCAACATATTTTGAAGAATAACGAGCAGTAAAAACGAGGATTGAATAACTTTGCCTGATGCTTTTAACTAAATTCGCAGGCGTTTCAGCTTCAATTGGATTAAATCTTTTCATTATCTGCTTTGCAATTGCAGTATTAGGCGTGTCAATATAAAAACCAGTGAATTCTTTTTTTAATTCAGGAATTTTTGCAGCAAACGCTTCAAGCAATGAAATTATGTGCCTGGAATTAACTGAATCAATATGCAAATCCAGAACCCGCTCTCCGCTTCTAAAAATTCCCTTAAATTCTTCAGGCTTTTGAACAACAGCAATATTTCCTTCTAATCTGGATTCAGTTTTGTCCCTGATTGAAAAAGAAATCATTTTTCTATGCTGAAAAAAATAAGGAATTCCTTCCATTGAATGGCGTTCATGCGCCTCTCTTCTAAAAAATTTAGGCTTTTCAGGCATAAATTAATTGAATTCAACAAAGTATTTTAAACACCTATAACTAACATAATTTAAGAACCTTAAAGGTTCTTAAAGCTTTAAATTTGCTGAAAAGCAAATTTAACTTAATTCAGGTGATTTAATGGCTGAATTCATTGTTAATCCATGGGAAGTAAAAGGAAATATTGATTATGATAAATTAATCAAGGAATTCGGATTACAGCGAATAAAAGAGCTTCCAAAGGAATTCAAGGAATTCTTATTGTTCAGAAGAGGAATCATTTATGCCCACAGGGATTTTGAACGCATTACAAACGCATTCAAAAACAAAAAGCCTTTTGCAATGATGACAGGATTAATGCCTTCAGGAAAATTCCATTTCGGGCATAAAATGGTTGCAGACCAAATTATTTTTTACCAGAATTTAGGCGCAAAAATTTATGTTGCTGTTGCAGACATTGAAGCATATAATACAAGAAATCCTGACATGAAGGAATTAAAGGAAATTGCATTAAAAGAATATTTAACAAATTATGTAGCATTAGGGCTTGATTTGAATAAATGCGATTTTTATTTTCAGTCAGAAAGGTCAAAAGATGCGAAAAAAAACAAGGCATATTACCGCTTGGAAAACATGCTTGCAAGGCATGCAACATTCAATGAATTCAAGGCAGTTTATGGAGAAATCACGCCAGGCAAAATGATTTCTTCCTTATTGCAGGCATCTGATATGCTTCATCCCCAGCTTAAAGAATTCGAGGGCGCAATTCCCACAGTGGTTCCTGTTGGCATTGACCAGGACCCGCATATTAGATTGGCAAGGGACATCAGCCAAAAAATTCAGGAATTTAAATTCATTCAGTTAAGTTCAACTTACCATAAATTCATGCCTGCATTAAAGGGCGAAAAAATGAGTTCATCTGATTCAACTTCATTTATTGCTTTAACTGATTTGCCTGAAGAGGCGGCAAATAAAATCAAAAAATATGCTTTTTCCGGCGGACAGCCGACAATTGAAGAGCACAAGAAAAAAGGCGGCAACCCTGATATTGATGTAAGTTATCAACTGCTTTTGTTTGGAATGGAGCCGAATGACAAAAAACTTCAGGAAATTTATGATGAATATAAATCAGGAAAAATGCTTTCAGGAGAGCTGAAATTAATTGCGATTGAAAAAATGGCGCAGTTCCTGAAAAAACACCAGAAAGAAAGAATTAAGGCAAAACAGAAAGTAGAAAAATTTATTCATTAACAAGTTATAAAGTGAAAGTTATGGATTATGGATTGATTTTAAAGAATGCATATACTTTATGGTTAAAGGATAAAAAAAGCCTTTTTTATACTTTAATTTATTTTTTAGCAGGACTTTTTTTTGTAGCAATAAGTTTTGGAATTGTGTGGCTTTTCTTTCAAGATGCATGGATTCAAATGATGGCTGCATCAACTTATTCAACTACAGTAACTCCTGATCCAAGTATGCTTACAAGTCTTTTAACTTCAATGCTTGTTCTTATTCCAGTTTCATTACTTCAAATACTTGTACTTTATTTCATAGGCATTTTAATGAGATTAAGAGCGCTTGAAGTTTTAGGATTTAAAACAGTGCCAATTACTTTAAGCAAATTTTTTAAACTGATTTTACTTTGGGTTTGGACAACAATTGCAGCAGTTATTTCATGGCATAAGAAAACTTTTTTGTATTTATTTATTGGGTTAATGGTTTTAGCAATTATAACCTTAGCATTATTTGTTTTAGGTCAATGGCTTCCGGGAATTATTCTAACAGTTATATTGCTTCCGCTTACAATAATTTATTCTGTAATAATAATTTACAATTCAATGAGATTAAGTCTTAGCAGTGCAATAATTCTTCAAAAAGACCAAGGAGTATTTGATACTGCAAAAGAAGCATGGGATTTAGCTGAAGGCAAGGTTCTTGAAATATTAATTGCAGTTATGGTAATACTTATTCCAATACTTATTGTTGGAATGATTGTAGGACTTATTGCAGGAGTTTTAAGTGCATTAATGAATACTGCCTTTCTTTCAACTGCAATACAGCAAATAGTTCAAATTATTATTAGTCCATTGACAGCAATAATTTTTGCTTTTGGTTTTATTACAGTTTATTCAGAAGTACTGAAATCAAAAGCATTAAAACCAGTTTAATCAAATTAAGCAAAAATTATTAATTCAATTTAGGCAAGAATCCAAAGAATCCCTTGCTGTTTTCTTTTTTTTCCTCTTCTTTTTCTTCCTGCAGTTCAATTAATTCAATTAACTGCAGTTCAATTCCTTCTTTTTTTAATTCTTTTATCAGGCCTTTCTGCTCCTCTGAATCGGTTTTAATTAAAAAAACTTTTTTTACATTTGAAAGCTTTACTGTGTTGACAAGCTTGTGGTGCAGTTCGCCCCATTCAAGTATGTCTTCCGCCTTTGCCTTGTTTTCTTTTGCTGAAACAAGTATTTGAGAGATTATTTCATTTGCCTGCGCAATATCAGAAGCAGTCAATCCAAAATCAGTTTTTTTTTCAGATGCATCAATTACTGCAAGAACAACAAGTTCCCTGCATTGCGGAAAAACTTTTGAAAGGAATTCACGGGAAGATTCTTTTTTTGTCAGAATAGGAATTAATCCCTTCATCTCAATTCACTTAATAATTCAATTCACTTAATTAACCTGAATAAATCCTTTTTTTTCTCCAAAATTGTTCCTTCTTCTTTAAGGAATTCCATCGCCACCCTAATTAGGTTTTTATCAGTATTTAATCCTTTTGAAATTTCATCAAGAGTGGCTTTATCTATTGAATCAAGGAAATCAGTTATTTTCACTGAAACAGGCCTAAACAATTCATTTGCAATAAAGCAGGAACTTCCGTCAAAGCATTTCATTCCTTTAAGAGAGCCGTCCTTTAAATCTTTTTCATTTAACTGGGAAAATTTTTTTGCAGACATATCATCTGAAAAAATAACAAACTTGCTGTTTAATTCATTTGAAAAAGAACTGCATTCATCCTGCCCTTTTTTTGCTTCAGTTCTTTTTATTCCTGATTTTTCCTCTTTTTGCCTTTCTTTTTCTTTTGGCTCGGTTTTCCTTATTTCTTTTCCGCGAACTTCATTTCTTAATTTATAAATTGATTTTTTGTATTTGTCGCTTAACTTGAATTCAAGGACTTTTTCTTCCGCAATTAATTTCTTTAATGCAATTAATTCATTTTCATTTAATTTTGATTCAAATACCCCAAAAACACGTTCCTTCAAGGGAAGAAATTCAATTAATTCAAGGACCTTTTCTTCCGCAACCTGTTCAGGGGACTGCTTTTCTTTTCCTTTTTCCTCTTTTGCCTTCAGAACCCATATGCCTTGGGTTGCATTGAATAATTCAAATTCAGTTCCTTCAATCAATTCATTATCCACTGCCTCTTTTTCTGAAAAAACCAATGAATAAAACGCACCCTGTTTCTTTAATCTAGGCATAATTCAATTAAACCCCCAAATAATGAAAATAAAGAAAAGAAATGAATTTAAGTTAACTGTTTGGGTTAAATCAGGTTAAATCAGCAAAAACAATTAAAAAAATTAATTCAAAAAATAATTCAGCAATGAAATTCCAGCAAAAAACAATTTCATCAATAATTCAAATTAAGTTATTTCAGCAAAAACAATTTCATCAATTAATTCAGGCAATTCCTTTAATTCAAGCACTAAAACCATTGTTTGTTTTTCTGTAATAGTGCATATTTTATCAAAATCCTTCAAAGAACTATCAATTAATAATCTTGCATCATAAACACTGATTGGAGGAACTAATCTATCAGCATAACCAGTTATTTCTTCTACTTCTTGTCCTTCAATAAAATCAGAAAAAATAGGAACCGCCTGCCTGACTTTTTCTTCATTTAATTTTTTTTTCCAAGGAAAAACACAAATCCAAACATTCTCTGATTCATCCAAAAAAACAGTAGTTTTAAAGCATTGATCTAAACTTAAACCAGTTAATTTACTCAATACAGAAACTTTCCTTATTTCTTCCCCGGAAACAATTACTTTTGAATTCAGTTCATGGACTTTAATGAAATCCTCTAACATGAAATCACTTCAATTAAAATAAAAACAAAAAAGAATAAAAAGAAATCAATTGAAGGGAAAAAGAAAAAAAAGGAAAAAGGAAAGGAAAAACTAACTAATGAAAAAAAAGAAACTTTTTTCTAATTAGGATAAATTATTGGTCTTTTTTTAAAGTATTCAGTAATAGCAGTTTGCAACTCTCTTTCAGTTAACTGAATTGGCACATATTTGGTTCGCATAGAAGCCAAAATCAACTCAGCAAACTCTTTCATAATTTTTTCGTCCTGTATAAAAAGACCTTTACTATAAGCTTTTTTTACAAATTCTGAAGAAAAAGAAGAAACCCTTACATTCCCATAAACCCAAAATGAAATTATTTCAGTCATTAATGTATCTGCATCAATCATTTTTCCGTTTATTTCAACAATTTTGCCTTCACTCATTAAAGGCGGCATAAACTTTGATGGATTAGCTTGGTATAAATCTAGCTTTGTGAAAGAATAAGTAAAATAATCCTTTTCATAACCTGTTTGAAATTTTTTAAGATATTTAATTAAACTTCTGTTTTTTGAAAACAAATTAATTAATTCAGCCCTTTCAGAAGTGCTTAAAGCAAACCAACGAATATGGCTTAATTCATGTGCTGAAATATTAATGCTATTTGACACTAAATCTTTTCCAGATCTAAACAAAGATAGCTTATTCCAAGAAAAAGCTGAATCCAAAGAAATTGCAATGCTATCAAAACGACCTCCTTTAATGCTTTGGAAAGTAAAACCGCCAATAGAAGGTTTAGATCTGCAAACATAAAAATAAATCTTGCCTGCAAAAGGATCATTTAACTCTGAAGTCAAAACAGGCACTAATCCTTCACTACTTAGTCCTCTGAAAACATTTTGTTTGCCACTCCTAGCCATACTCTGTTTCCAAAAAGAACCCAGTCTTTGCAGTTGATCAGGAAGAATTGCCGGCAAAGTTCTACGTAAACTCAAAGAGCCAGGAAATTTCAAATACAATTTCTTTGAACCAAACACAACCCCTTCTTCTTTCAGGATTTGAATGCTTTCTGACAAAAATAAAGTTTCAACTTCATCAATTGAACAGGCTTCTAAAGTACTTCCTTTACAAACCACTCCCTTTGTTTCATTAATTACTGCTTTCTGGAATTGCAGTTCTTTAATCAGGATTGCTGCTTCTTCTGGTGATTCTTTTGAAACAAATTCAATCAAATCCTCCAATGAATCAAGTGTTTTACTTATTTTTGAAAGTTGTTTTGGAGTAACTGAATTCAAATTAATCAAAAAAGCGTCATCTAATTCATTAAATGAATAAATCAAATATTTTTCAGAACCGGCAACCACTGCATCTTTTTCAACTCCTCCGACAACAATTTTTTTTGCTGTAGATTCAGCAAAATCAGTTAAAATTTCTTTTGGTACACGAGAATAAGTTTTGCTTAAATTCCTTAAAGCAGATATTTCATACCTGAACCAGTTTGTTAAAAGATCTTTTCTTGCTTCAGACAAAGCAACCCTAAAATTAAAAACTGAAGAAGGAGTAATTTTTGTATAAATAACTGTGGCAGTATTAGGAAAACGCTTGAATAACACTGCCTTAAATGCATTTTTTTTATCAATTGAAAGCTTAATTAATCTTCCAGTTCCCCTTAAACTAAATTCAATAAAAGGATGTTTTTCAAGAAATCTTCCAATATTTGAAAGAGCTCTTACTGAAGCTTGCGCGTATTTGCCTGAAACAAATTCAGCTAACCTGGTTCCCAAAGAAGTTTTAATAGCACTTTTTCCGACAACTCCTACAAGAGAAAACACTCCTCTAAAAGCAAATTCTCCAATAAACCAATACCTTACATCAAAAAATGCTTCCCATCTATGAGAACTTAATTCAACAAATTCAAGAACATGAAGCTCTGATTTAACCTTAAGAGATAAACTTGAAACTTCAGGTAAAATAATTTCATTTTCTTCATTAAATAATTCAATTTTTTTCTCTAACTCTAAAAGCTTTGCTTTTGCAACCGGGTAAACCGATTCAGAAATATAATCCTTGGCTTCAGCGAAATCCAATTCAATTAATTCCAATTCATTTGGAGCTCGATTATGTTCATTAATTATTTCCTGAATAGAATTAAATTTCTTTAAAGTAGAATTATCAGCAGTTTTATTATTTTGAACAATAGAAGAACTTTGCAAAAAATACCTTGCTGAACCAATATAACCTTTTTCTTCAATATCTTCTTCAGTTATATCTCCTTGATTCAACAAATTTTCTAAATCATCATCCAATAAATGAACCAATATATTAAATTGCCTTTGCTGTTCATGAATAATTTCTTCTCTATTCAAAATTTCAGTTACTTCTTCCTGGTTTTCCTCTTCACGAATAATCCATTTAAGCCCATAATAGCCATTATAAAAAAGCTTTGCAAAACTAGTTCTGTCATCCAACTGCTCATCCAATTCACCTAAAGCTCCTTTAAATAATTCATTTTCTGTTTGAATTTCTTTTTTCGCAACCTCTAACAAAATCTGATTCAAATGCATCCTCTTATTAATTTCATTGAATTGATTAATTTCTTCTTCAGAATCAAATAAATTTGAAATTAAAAAAAGTTTTTCATTAAAAGCATACTCTGCCTCAATAAAAGAATCAATATTCTTCCAAGAATATCGGTTCTCTAAATAATCATATCTTGTTTTCAAAAAATTGTATTTCAATTCAAATAAATCATTCATTTCACCTTCTTCACCAAAAATATTTTCCAAATCCATGAATTCACTTAAATGCATTTCCTTTAATTTCTCTGATTCCAATAATTCTTCTTCCTGAAATCTCTCGGCAATCTTTTTATTTTCCTCTAATTTTTTCGGCAAAGTTTCCCTTGGAGAAACAAACGCCAAAGAAATTAATCCACTTGCTTCAAACAAATCAATATGCTTAAGCCTTGAATCAAAAACCAAATCAAACTTATTTAAAAAATCAAGAACAACAAATTCATCTAATTCATTTAATTCAGTAATCAAATCCAAAGTTCTTTTCTTTTCCCTGTGCAATTCAGAGTATACCATGTTTGCTTCACAAGAATCAAAATAAAACGAATCAAGAAAATGAATTCTATTAAAAGAAGGCATTAAATTCTTAGAACGCAATTCACCAAAATTAGAATTAAAATAATTCAAATACTGCCTGCAATTCCCTTTTGAATTAATCTGAATTTCATCGCTTAAAAGCAGCCAAACATAAGAATCAACACCAGAATTATGCTCAATAAAAGCATTTTTGTTCTCCAAAGATTTTTCAAGCAAATCCAAATACTTTTCATTCAAATCCTCTAATCTATCCAACCTGCAGTAAAGCAATGCATTGCTGAATTCCTTTTCAGTTAAGTCCTCTCTTCCATAACTTAACTCAATTTCTTTTAAACAAAAATCATTATGAATTACAACCTCAATTCCGTCAGAAATCAAATCATCAATCATTTTCCCCTCTTCATTAATCAACCGAATATCAGCCAAACGCAGGTTAAGGGAATACTCTTCATTCAATAATTCATCAGAATAATCAGAAATATCAACACTAAAAGTAATTGTCGGCTGAACAAAAGAACTATTTGGATTAAATTCAGGATTATTAGGGTCATTAAAACCACCACTAAAATCCTCAACACTAAAAGAAACAAAATTCTTTCCAACACCATCCAAAACAAGTCGTTCATGAATTGAATAAGAAGGCAACCACTTACTCAAAGGCAAAGTGAAAATAACTTCATCTTCAACGCTTTCATTTGAAACAAATAAATCAATCCTTTCAGGCAAATCAGGATACAAATTAATTGAAGCAAAATCAGATTCAGTAATAGGGTCATCTTCAGCCAACCCAACTAAATCAAAAACCCCTCCAACAATGCCTTCAATAAATTCAGCTCCTTCCTTTAAAGGCAAACCAAAAGGATCCTCAGGAGCTGCAAAAACAGAAATAAACAAAAAACAAAAGAAAAAAAACAAAAAAAACTTTTTATACATGAAAAATAAAAGAAAAAGGAAAATAAATACTTTACTAAAAGCATTTATTTCCAATGAAATTACTTTCCGTCTAAAGGTACTTCTTCTCCAGTTGATTCTGGTTCTTTTAATTTACCTGCATCTGCTTTTAATGCATCAGCTTTATCGGTTTTTTCCCAGGTAAAATCAGGATCATTCCTTCCAAAGTGGCCATATGCAGCGGTTTTTTGATAAATTGGTCTCAATAAATCCAAATGCTTAACTATTTCAGCTGGTTTTAAACCAAAGTGTTTTCTTACAAGTTCCTCAATTTTTTCTTCTGCAACTCTGTTTGTTCCAAAAGAATGAACCATTACACTTACTGGATCAGCAACACCAATTGCATAAGCTAATTGCACTTCACATTTATCCGCTAAACCCGCAGCAACAACATTCTTCGCAATATATCTTGCCATATAAGTTGCACTTCTATCAACCTTTGAAGGGTCTTTTCCTGAAAAGCATCCTCCTCCATGAGAACCATGCCCTCCATAAGTATCAACAATTATTTTCCTTCCAGTTAAACCTGAATCAGCTACTGGCCCGCCAACAACAAATCTTCCAGTTGGATTAACAAAGAATTTTGTTTTATCATCAATCCAATCACCACAAACTGGTTTAATTACTTTTTCAATTACATCTTTTCGTAATTCCTCTAAAGAAATTTTATCTGAATGATGCGCTGAAACAACAATTGCATCTGCTCTAACTGGTTTTCCTCCTTGATACTCAATTGTTACCTGTGATTTTCCATCAGGACGCAAATAATCCAATTCTTTTTTCTTTCGAACATCAGTTAATTTCATTGTTAATTTATGCGCTAACATAATTGGCAAAGGCATTAATTCAGGAGTTTCATTTGAAGCATAACCAAACATCATTCCCTGATCTCCTGCCCCCTGTTCTTCTCCTGCTTTTCCTTCAGCACCTAAAGCATTAACTCCTTGAGCAATATCAGGGCTTTGTTCTGACAAAGCAACAATAACACCGCAGCCATCAGCATCAAAACCAAATTCAGGGTCATCATAACCAATTCCACGAATTGTTTCACGAACAACTTTCTGAATATCAATATATGTTGAAGTAGTTACTTCACCAGTAACAAAAATAATTCCTGTTTTAGTAACACATTCAATTCCAGACCTTGCTTTAGGATCATCCTTAAGCATTGCATCTAAAAGAGCGTCACTTACTTGGTCGCAAACTTTGTCTGGGTGACCAGGGGTTACACTCTCACTAGTAAAATAATATTTTCCATTTTTTTTAACCATTCAATCAACTCCTAAAAAAGAAAATAAAAGAACATAAGGTTTAAGAATATTTCTTTAATTAAAATATTCAAATAAGAATAATGGTTTTTGTATGCTTCCAGAATTAAGTGAAATTAAAAGCAAAAGAAAAGAATTAGATTTAACTCAAAATGATTTAAGTGAATTAAGCAAAGTTTCACAATCGCTTATTGCTAAAATTGAAAACAAACAAGTAATTCCTTCTTATGATAATGCAAAAAAATTATTTGATGTATTATTCGGAAATGAAAAAGAATTAACTGCAAAAGAATTAATGAGCAAAAAAATTGTTTCAATTGATTCAGAAAAAACTTTATTGAATGTAATTGAATTAATGGAAAAAAAATCTGTTTCTCAATTGCCTGTGATTGAGTCAGGAAAAAGCATTGGTTCAATTACTGAAAGAAATGCATTTGATTTAATTCAAGAAAGCATTAAACCAGAAAAAATTCTTGAAAAAAAAGTTAAAACAGTAATGGATAAACCTTTTCCTGAACTTTCAATAAATTCAGGAATTGAAAGAATTTCAAATGCATTAAGAAACAGCCCAGCAGTATTAATTATAAATGAGAATAAAGTAACAGGAATAATAAGCAAAAGCGATTTAATGAAAAGGATTACTGGAAGGAAATGAAAAAAAACAAAAAAATAAGATTAAAAGAAGAGCCAAAATTAATCTGAAAACAATTAAAGTAAAAAAAGGATTAAAATAATTAAAGCAGAGGGAAAAAATGGGCGGGCGGCATAAACCTGGCAACAGAAAACGGCCTGAAAAAAGCGGCAATACATACAAACTAGGCTGCAGACGAGATAGAAAAAAAAGACAAGAAAATTACAGAAACGGAAATTACACTGGCAGTATAACAGGTTTTGCCGAAAAGATTTCTCGCGTTGAGTTTGATAGAATCCAAGAGACAAGGGGAAGAATAAAAAAAAGAAGGAATTCTCTAATTCCGGCTTATATTAAAGAACCAAAGTATAACAACCTGATAGATTTGATTTCAGCCGAAAGAGAAAGGCTGAAAATTGAAATCAGGTATCTGAAAAGAAGGGGCGATGTAAAAAAGCATGTCGGACTGTTTAGCAAGGGTCCAACCCCTAATGCCTACGGATCGGTTCTGAACAGCATGAAAACAAGAAAAAGAGAAATAAATGAAATATGTAAACCGCTTGAAGCGATTGAAAAAGAATTTACTCAACTCCAAAAACAACAAACTGCAGTAACTGAGAATAAAAAAAATGAGTGGGTAGAAAAAATAGTGTTTGCAATAAGGGAATTGGACAGCTATCTAAATAAATATTTTCCAAGCATAAAAATAGAGAGATAAACAAGAGAAACCTAACCAATCCAACACATTTATAAACTTTCAGTGAGCAATACATTACTATCAAGTAGTAACTTTTACACGGGGGTTAATGAACATGAATAATTGGTTAAAGTCAGGAATTTTTTTATTTTTATTAATTTTATTCAGCGCAGGCGTTTTTTCTGACCCTATTATTTATGCATTCAGTCCGGAAAACGGCTCTTATTATGAGGTAGGAGAATTGGTTAATTTTAAGGCATATGTTGCCGACCAAAAGTATGGTAATGGACAGGCCGCTTTTGCAAAAAACTGCGGTTATCCAAATAATCCGACAAATGAATGCTTTACCTGGTTTTCAAGCCTGGATGGCTTTTTAGGTTATGGAGTTGGCATTAACAAAGATTTAACCGAAGGAACCCATACAATTACTTTTACTGCAACAAATCCAGATAATGAATCAACCAGCATGCAGATTCTTATTTTCGTAGGAATTAACCCCTATAATTATCCTCCTTCAATTAATCTCCCAACAACATGGGAAATTGATGAAAGCAAGGAATTTGAAACACTTGATTTATGGCAGTATGCAAATGATGCAGATGATGACGATGATGATTTGGATTTCTGGATTGTAAGCGAAAGCAATACCAATACAGTGAACTGCCATATTCAATCAGGCAGATATCTTAAATGCTATCCTTACAATGAAGGATTTAGTTATGTCAAAGTAAGGGTTGAAGACCCTGAAGGATTTTATGCTGAAGACACAGTTAAAATTGTTGTCAGTGATTCATTTTCAGGAACTAATCTGGAATTAGTGCTTCCTGCAGAATGGGAAATGGACAAAGATGATTCAATCCAGTCAATTGATTTATGGGATTACACTGATTTTGACGGAGATTATGATGATTTAGATTATGAAATTGACAGCGAAACAAATACAGCAGTTGCTGACTGCTATATTTCAGGAAAATACCTGAAATGCAATCCAAAGAAAAAAGGAACAAGCACAGTTTATGTTGATGTATCAGGAGACGGAGAAACTGATTCAGATTACGTGAAAATAACAGTTATAGACCAGGGAACTGGTTCAGGGAATTTGGAATTAATCCTTCCAGAAGAATGGGAAATTTATGAAAATGAGCAGACTGATTC
Source organism: Candidatus Iainarchaeum sp. (assembly GCA_043817715.1). Lineage (GTDB taxonomy): Archaea > Iainarchaeota > Iainarchaeia > Iainarchaeales > JAFGBZ01 > JAFGBZ01. The sequence continues at coordinate 66,248 of JBDRGO010000007.1, forward strand.
AATTGATTTATTGGATTACACTTATTATGACGGAGACGAAGCTGACTTGGATTATGAAATCACAAGCGAATCAGGCACCTCAATAGTGGACTGCTATATTTCAGGAACTTACCTTAAATGCAATCCAAAGAAAAAAGGAACAAGCAAAGTTTATGTAAAAGTTGATGATGGATATGAAACAGATTCAGATTATGTGAATGTAACTGTGATTGACGGCGGAACAAGCACCACAGGATGCAGTAACCTTGAAATCAATACTTTTACAGTTTCATTAAATGAAGGGACTTATAAAATTTCTGAATTTGAACTGAAAAACAATTCAGGCAAAAAATTCTTTATTGATTCCATGGAAGCATATGATAGTTCAAGCTATTTTGATACAGCCAAATACAGCGCTCCGGATTATGTCAATGGAAACAATAAAGCCAAATTCAAAGTTAAAATTGAATCAAACGAAGTTTCAGGAAACAAAACAGGAACAGCTTATGTAAAGGTAAAAGGCCATTTTTCAGGGCAAAACTCATGCACTAAAACAGAAAGCTTTACAGTAAAAATAAATGATTTAGGCAGTTCAAATGGAAACAATGACTTTGATAATAACTTTAATTATAATTATGAATGGGACAGTTCATCAGTTGTTTTAGTAAGCCCGAAATCACTTGTATTAAATAAAGGGGAATCAGAAGGAGTTTCAATGCTTGTAAGGAATTTGACTGATTCAACCCAATGCTATGAAATAAGCTTTAATTCAGGCACAAAATACATTAAAACAGAAATTCAGGATATTGATGAATTCTGTTTGGATGAAGCAGAATACACTGAATTAAAATTAAGGGTTTTGGCTGAAACAGATGCAGTGCCAGGATATTATTCCCCTACAATTGAGACAAAGTATCACGGAAAAACCGACAGGCAGTCAATCAGTGTTAAGGTTACAGCAGACAAGGCTCCCGCAGCAAAAGAAGAAGTTCTTTCATTAAGCGGGTTTACTTCAGAAATTGAATCATTTGAAGATGAAACAGAACTGGAATTCACTGTTGAAAACAAATCAGACGAAACAATTAATGATGTATTGATTTCAATTGAAGGCCTGCCTGAAAATGCAAGATTTGAACCAGTATTGATTTCATTCATCGGCGCAAAAAACGCAAGAACAGTTAAAGGAAAACTTTTACTGAAAGATGTTGCAGCAGGGGAATACAAAACAGTAATTAAAGTCCAGTCAGGAAATGAAATGACTGCAAAAGAAATGGCATTAAAAGTGACAGAAAAAGCACAAGAAGAAAATGGCTTTATTTCAGGATTAATTGGATTAGGCTCAACAGCAGGAATAATCATTGGATTCATTATTCTGCTGGTTTTGGCAGTGGCAATAATTTATTATGCAATAAAACCACATAACTAGGAAATTAAACAATCAAATAAATTTAAATATTCCAAAACAGTGTATATCACTAAAGGGATGAAAAATGGGCTATATTAAAGATAGAAGGTTAAGTCCGAATATAACAAAAAAACTAAGGGAAACCCATCAGGATTTTTCTAAACCACACCAAATAAACGGAAAATACCATTTAACACTCAGAGACAATCTCTCATTTACTCCAAGATTCGAGATAACTGATAGAACAGGAGTAAAACACATGGGAAGGGATATCGGGCATTTTACAAGAGGGCATGGAATGATTCCAGACCATTTAGTGGAGAAACTGTTTTTGCCTTCCTTAATGCATGTCGAAGAATATGAAAGAAGAATATTTAAAGGCGGATTGTTTGAGGAATACAAAAAACACCAAATAGATAAGTTTGAAAGCATTATTGGAAAAGAAGAAAAAGCAGAAATAGGCGGGCTAAAAAATCCAGCACACATTGAGGTCATTGCAAGCCCGGAAGTTGCAAGAAAAATGATTGAGGCAGGCTATGTTTTAAGCAGGACAACATACAACAGAATAATGCCGGAAGCAAGAAGAATGACCAGAGGAAAAACACCTTCAATAAAGCAGTCACGTAAAGCATTAAAAAAACTTTTACAAATCCCAAAAAAGCCAACAAAAAAAGGAAAACCAATAAAGCGCTTAATTGAAGGAATAAAAAGAAGCCTAGGTCCAGACAGGGAAACCCCTGAACTGGTTTTACTCAAACCAGTAAGCCCTAAATAAATGGCTGATTTACGCCAAGAAGCCTAAATTCTGCCCTCCAAGGCAAAACAATAGCTTTAAATACTTAAACGCATACTATTAATTAGTAGTAACACTTTATTATCGTGAATAAGTTAACTTTGGGGGATTGGATGCATAAGAATGGATTTTTGTTTGGAATAATTTTTCTTGTTTTGTTTAGCTTAAGCATTTTTGCATTTAATGTTTCAGGAATTCCTTCTGAAATAGAGTTCAATGAAAAGCCCGAAGTGCTGAGCTTTTATGTTGAAAATAATTCAGGATATGAAAATAATTTAAGCATTGAAATTGCTTTTCCCGGAATGATTACTGCTTTAAACGCCCCGAGAAAAATCGGTTCAGGAGAAACAGAAAAAATTGTCTTCAGGCTAAACCCTTCGAAGAATTTAATCAGATCGGTTTATTTGGGAAAAATAAAAATCAAGCTCGGAGATTTGGAAACAGAAAGGACAATTAAATTCAGGTTCAATGAATTCAAAGGAAAGGCAATTAAGATTTCATTTGAAAAAAATGAAATTAATTTAAATGAATCAAATGAACTGAATGTTATTTTGGAAAACCAATATTTATTGGATTCACAGGAAATTGAATTAGTGAAAGTTGAAAATCCGCCTTTCGGATGGAAGTTCAGTTTTGAAAAAACATCATTGGATTCACTGGAACAAAAAACAGTTCCATTAACAGTCAATGCAACCGGCGCATATTCAGGAACCATTATTCTGGTTTTTGAATCAAACGGAATTCAGGAAAAAAAAGAGCTGAATGTTATTTATGAACAGAAAGGAAATAATTCAGGAATTTTCGGATTGTTTGTTTTGCCTGAATTGGGCGAAATAAGCATGGGCGATTTATTGATTGATTTTATTTTAATTTTAATTGTTGCAGTTTTATTGATTTCGTTTATTTCAAAATTAACCCAGTTTCTTTATAGTAGAGATAAAAAAAATGGAGTGAAAAAATGAATAAACTAAAATTAAAAATGAATAAATTAAGCTTAATTCTGGTTATTGCAGGAGTGCTTTTAATTGTTCTTTCAGCAGGAGCCAATGCAGAATGCAATGGAACATGCGATTTAGTTAATTACATTTATGATTCAGACATAATCATTTCAGCCGAAGAAACAAGTTTGGGCTTAATGCCTGAAGGCGTAATTTCAACATTAATTTCAGTTAAAAATTCAGGAAATGAAATCAAATGCATGAAATTGTTTGCCGACCCGAATTATGTTGGATTGAAGGCAGTTTTGGCTGAAACAGATATTTGCGTTGCACCGAACCAGGCAAGAACTTTCTCGCTTACAGTTACCGCACCAAAAGAAATTCCTTCCTATCCTGTAATTCATACAGTAAAGATTTTCGCAATGCAGGAAAGCAAGGTAATTGCAGAAAAAAAAGTATTAGTTGACATTGACGGAGACAAATGCTTTTCATTAAAACAAAGCTATTATAAGCCAGTTTTTGAATTAAACGGATATTCTAAAGAAATTCCTTTTACAATCAAAAATTTATGCGAAAAAACACTTCGCCTGGAATTAAGCGCAGACAATGAAATGTTCATGCCTGAATTTGAAGAAAATGAAATGATTCTGAACAGAAGCGAAACAAGAAGGACAAATTTAGTTATTCATATCAACGGCACAACTCCAGCAGGGGATTATGAAGCAATGGTTTACGGAAAAAGCAAGGACAGAAAAGTGCAGAGATATGCAAATTTTTCATTAACTGAAAACTTTCATAAAAAACAATTGAAAATTGAAGTATTGGATGAATTCACTGAAATGAAAAGAGGGGAAGAAAAATTAATCCGCTTTAAGGCAACAAATTTAATGAATGAAAAGCAGAAGATTTTCTTTATGGCAAATTTAACATTAGGATATGAATTTTTGCAGGAAAGCCATGAATTTGAAGCAAATGAATCACAGGTGTTTTACTTAAAAGTAAAGGCAAAGGAATTCAATGAAAACAAGCAGTACAAGGGAATATTATACGCTTACAACAGAAACGGGGAACAGGACGAAGATGATTTCTTTGTTGAAATAAATGCAGAGCATGATGTAACTGCAGAATTGCTTGAAGGAAATGCAAAGGCATTGATTTGTGCAATAAATGAAAAGGCAATTGCGGAACTGCTTGTTTCAAATTACGGGGACTTCAATGAAAAAATCGAGATAAAAATAAATAATCCTGATTATAAAACAATTGAAGTCAAAGCAGCAGAAAACAAATTCACACTGGATGAAGACGAAAGCAGAAAAGTATTCATTGCAATTGCGCCAGGAACCGAAGCAGAATTAGGCGAGCATGAATTCACAGCAACAGTTTATGCATCAGGAAAATTTATAAAAAAATTCACCATTAACTATATTGTTGTTGAAGAAGAAAACACAGAATTGGAACAAGGAGTAATCCAGATAACCGGATTTCCGACAGAAGTTTCACTGGCGCAAGGCGAAGAAAAAGAAATGGTTTTCACCATAACCAATACATCAAAAGAAAAAATAAAAGGAATAACTGCAGCAATGAAAGGACTGGGTTATGGAACCACTGCATCAGAAGAAAAAATTTCACTTGCAGCAGGGGAAACAAAGACAGTTAAACTGAATTTAAAGGCGGAAAAAAACGCCAAAATAATTTCATTCAATGCAGTAATTGAAATCAAATCAGATGAATTCATTGATTCAAAACCGGTTAAAGTAATTGTCCTTTCAAAAAAAGAAACCAAAGAAGAAGGCAATGAAGGCGCATTGGAAACAGCAATAGCCGGATTAATCGGGTTAGGAAGCTCCCTAGGCGGAGGGCTAATGATTTTAATATTAATCATAGCAATAATACTTATTATTTCACTACTTAAAAGTGATGAAACAAAATCAAACAACAGGTGGATTGCCTATAAAAAAAGGAGAGGAATGTATGCATAAAATAATTGGAATGCTTTTGGTGCTGGCTTTAATTTTTCCGGCAGCATATGCACTGGAAATAAACGGAAACTGCGATAACAGCATAACTCAATGTGAATTGGGAATAAATGACCTGGAGGTATGCAATAACAGCACCCAAAGGGATTTTTTTAATGTGACTCTTTCAGGAGAAGCAGCAAAATGGGTTACTGTCCTGCCCTCAACACTTGAACTTGGACCAGGAGAATGCAGGCAAATACAGACATTCACTGTTTCAGCATGTTACACTGAGCCAGGAACTTATGGATACACTATAACAGTTTCTGATGGATTCAATGCATCAATTAATTGTGAATTAGAAATTATTCAAGGACATATTGTTCCAATTAAAATAATGCCATCTTATCATGAAGCAGCTCAATGTGAAGAAAAAATTTATTCAGTTGAATTAAATAATACTTCAATAATTGATAAACAGCAAACAGAAGATGTATTTCTTTCATTGCATGGAGAACTTCCAGAAGAATGGGCTCAGTTTTCTGAAACTGAATTAAAAGTAAAAAAAGGAAGTCCTAAAACAGTTGAATTAAAAGTTAAATCTCCTTGTAATGCTGAATTCAAAGAATATGATTTCATAGTAAGAGCAGCATTATTTAATCCAAATTTCTTTGATGAAGATAATGCAGTATTTGAAGTAAAGCAAGCACAGAACTTAGTAATTTCTTCTGAAAGCAATGCAGCATTAATTGCATGCAAAGAAGAAAAAAGAGAATATTTTTTGAATTTCAGAAACAATGGAAAATACAATGACGAATATGAATTAAATTTAGATGGACCTGAATGGGTTCAATTAGAAAGAGACACTGTTTCAATTCAAGCAGGAACATCAAAAGACGTTAAATTGATTTTAAATAAAGCACCAAAAGAAAAAGAAATTTCATTGAAAGTAAAAGCTGTTTCAGAAAAATACAATTATGAAACAACTAAATTAATTGATGTTAAAGCAATGGATTGCTATAGTTTGAAAGCTGAATTAATTCAAGGAGCAAACACTGCTTGTGCTGAAGTACAAGAAACATATGAATTTGAAGTAACTAATACTTCAATTGAAAAAAGAAACATTGAATTAGAAGTAAAAGGTTTAAACGGGGATCTTGAAAAAAATGCTCTTGCATTAGAAGCAGGAGAAACACAAAAAGTAACCTTCAGACCTGATTTAGAAAATTTACCTGAAGAAGGATATGCAGAAGAATCTGATATAACTTCAATTGAATTCATTATGGATACTTCAGGTTCAATGATTGAAAAATTAGGCGGAGAAAAGAAAATAGATATAGCAAAAAGAGAATTAAGAAAATTAATTGAAGACACTGCAAGCATTAATGCAGGATTAAGGGTTTTCGGACAGGGAATTTCAGATGACTGCGCTGAAAGCCAGTTAACTTACCCTATTGAAAAATTAAATACTGGAAAAATGATACAAAAAATAAATTCACTTTCCCCGCAGGGAAAAACCCCTCTTGCACAGGCATTAAACGCAGGGGCAAATGACTTCACAGAAAAAGGAAACAATGCAATAATCCTTGTAAGCGACGGAAAAGAAACATGCAATGGAAACATTGACGAAGCAATCAAAACAGCAAAAGAAAAAGGAGTACGTGTTTACACTGTGGGATTTGACATTGATGAAGCAGGACAGAAAGAACTGAAAAAAATCGCTTCTGAAACAGGCGGAAAATACTTTGATGCAGTAAATGCAGAAGAACTCGCAGGCTCATTAAATGAAATTGCAAGAGAACTGAAAATAGTCAAATCAAAATCATCTGCAGAATCATTCACATTCAAGGCAAAAACAGAATTTGCCGAAGCAAGCAAAAAAATAAATTTAACAGTAAATGACTGCTTCAATGCAGCACTGTCAATTCCGGAACTTGCATTATGCAAAGGAATTGAAAAAAAGGAATTCTTCAAAATAGCAAACCTTGGAACAGAAAAACTTGAATTTGAAGTAAGCTCAGTTCCTGAATGGATTAAAGTGGATGAAAAATTCATTAAAACAACTGTTCTGCCTGAAGAAGAAAAAGAAATTCCTTTCACAGCACTTGCACCAATAAATGCAATTGAATCAGAATATACCATAACAGTGAACTCAGAAAACCAGAAATTAAAGGACACAAAAGAAATGGTTTACTTAAGCGACGCAAGCTGCATCGGAGTGGATTTAATCACATTAATAGAGGAAATTGATGCAAAAGTATGCGAAGGAAAAGACTACACAATTTACATTGAAAATACAGGGCAAACAAATGCAGAAGTAACAGTTTCAAGCAATAAAAGCTGGGTATATGTAATAAATGACAAAATTACATTAACACCAGGAGAAAGAAAAGAAGTCACTTTCTTTGTAAGCCCCCCATTTGACGTAGGCCCTTACACTGAACTCGTATTCAATGCAAAAACAGACAAAGGATTTGAATCAAGCGTTTCAATCGGATTAATCAAAACAGGCCAGGACTTTGAAGAAGAAATTGATTTGCAGATAAAAGCAGATAAAAAAATAATCGAAATCACAGACCCAAAAGAAGGGGCAACAGTTGAATTCGAACTTGAAAACAATTCAAACAGAGTATTGAAAATCAATTCAATCACTTCATTGAAATATGATGCAAAATTCAACCTGGAAAAAACAAGAATCGCGGCAAAAGAAAGAACAAAAGTATCAATGCAGGTAATAATCCCTGAAGGCGAAGAAGGAACAATTGTTGTTCCATTCAAAATTACAACAAACCAAGGAACCTATGTAAGAGACATACCTGTTGAATTCAAAATAACTGAAGCCCCACAAACAGAAGAACAGCCGATTTCAATCGGAAGCGGATTGTTTTCACTTGTAGGATTAAGCGGAGTAATCATCGGATTAATACTGTTAATCCTTCTGGCAGTTGGTTCATACTATTATATCAAACAGAAAAAAGAAGAAACAAAAAAAGAGCAAGAGGAAACCAAAACAGAAGAACCAAAAGAACCTGCTGAAGCAAAGGCAAAAAAGAAAACAGCAAAAAAAGAAACAAAAAAAACAGGCAAAAAAAAGAATTAATTCAAACAAAACAAGTAAAAGCAAAAACAAACAACACAAAAAGAAAAAAACAAGAAATTCAAACAAAAAAGAATTAATTCAAAAACAAAAAGAAATAATTCCAACAAAAGAACAATGCAAAAAAAACAAACAAAAAATTAACCAAAAAAAAAAAATATTAAAAAGAAGAATTGTTTCTTCTTTTCTTTTTCTTATTTTTTATTTTTATTGCTTTTATTATCTTCAATCAGCAAAGGAAAATTATTTTTTCTTCAAAAAAGAATTAAAATGCCCTGCAACCAAAGAACTGTTAATCAGCAGTGCTTTTTCCTCTTTTTCATCAAATGAATGATTCAGATAAAGCAGTACAGAATCCTTGTCAAGCAGGACAAATTTTGATTCAGAGGATTCAACAGAGGAAAAAGAAAATTTTTTTCTTGAAGCATGCTCTTTAAATGAATCAATTGATTCTTTTGAACCTACAAAAACAGGCTTTGAAGAAGAGTCAAAAATAATGGAATTGATGTTTTTCTTTCCTGCAATCAGAACCGCGGATTCATTGAAAGCATTTTCAGGATGCTCCTGCAACTGGGACTGAAGGGAAGAAACAATTGAATCCAGTTCAGAAAAATGAGTTTTCATATCATGCTCTTTCCTTGATTTAACAAAAACAAGGACTTTCTTTAAAGGAAAGGCAGAATACTTAACCGGCTTAACCGGCTTATGCGAAATAAATCCCTTATTCTGCAAGGAAACCAATACATCATAAACCCTTGCCCTAGGAATTCCTGCTTTTTCCGAAACAACGCCTGCAGTTGAAGTTCCTGAATTAAGCAAAGCAACATATGCCTTTGACTCATATTCATTCAAGCCCAATTGCTTGATTAAATCAATTAATTTCTTCAACCACTTCACACCCTAAAAAATAAATGAATCACTAAAGGAAAGAAGAAAGGAATATAAATAGTTTTGCTTGAACAAAAAAAGCCCGCTGAATAAAGCCAAAAGAACTGAATTTAAAAGCATTCGGCATCAAAAAAGCAAAAAAAATTTCTCTGCTTTTGTTGGCAAAGGAAAGAAATTTTTTCCAAAAAAAAAGTTATGTGTAAAATCTGAATAAAAGTATTTAAAGAAGTTCTGCACCAATATAAGAGTTGGGAGTTAAGGAGACAAGATACACTGCTTTCCCGCTGAATCGGCGGCGGTCTTCGTGGGGGAGGCTGAAGGCAGATCCCTGCTTGTCTCCCAATACTCAATTAACCAAATTCTAAAAACAAATAATTATTAATTAAAAAAATAATAATTTTGCATGAACTCAAAAGCAAAAAAATACATTTTTCTTTTAGGAATTCCTTTAGGGCTTCTTTTACTATCACAAATTGTTTTCCAAATTGAAAAAGAGCCCCTTATTAGAAGTGCATTAATTATTGCTGGATTTATTTCCTTACCAATTCTTGCAAATTATATTAATGCAGATAAAAAAGAATTTATTATTGCATTTGTTGTTTTTGATTTAATAAATGAATTTCTTTTTTTTGCTGAAGATGTTCTTTTACCTAATGCAGTTTACTCTCTTGAAGAATGGCTAAGCACTTATAAAACAATTGAATGGATTTCGGGAAGAATATTTTTTACAGCGATTTATTTTTTAATTCTGTTCCTTGTTTTTGTTTTCTTAAAAAAGAAAAAATCAGTTTCTTAATTTCTCAATTAACCTGACAGCATAAGGCACAAACAAGGCAGTCATTGAAATCAATATCAACACAATCAATTCCCATGCACTTAATGCAACTGTTTTGAATATTTCCTGCGCAAAAGGATGATAGATTATTAATAACTGCAAACCAAAAGAAATCAATACAGCTAAAATCAAAAACTTGTTTTTTAATGGATTCAGTTCAAAAACAGTTTTATTTTCCCTCCTGCAATTGAATACCAGAAACATTTCAAAAAAAACCATTCCGCTGAAAACCAGCGTTCTTGCATGAGATGGCTGGGTTAAATCAAAAGGATTTATTCCAAAAGAAAAATCCTTTTCAAAACCATACCAAAAAAAAGCTAAACTGCATATAACATAAACAAAAGTTGAAACAAAAATAAAAAACAAAAATTTAGAGAAAAGTGATTCATTTCTTTTTCTTGGCTTTTCATTCATTAAATTCTCGGGCCTTTCATTTGCCAACGCCAATGCAGGCAAGGCATCCGTTGCAATATTAATCCATAAAATCTGCAAAGGAAGCAAAGGCAAAGGCAAGCCGACAATAGAAATGATTCCAACAACAGCAATTGCGGCAAAATTTGCCGAAAGCAAAAATTTAATGAATGCCTGAATGTTTTTGTAAATTCTTCTTCCTTCCTCAATTGCCGAAACAATTGAAGAAAAATTATCATCACTTAAAACAATATCCGATGCCTCCTTGGATACCTCTGTCCCCTTAATTCCCATTGCAATTCCGATATCTGCATTCTTTAATGCAGGGGCATCATTTACTCCATCACCAGTAACCGCAACAACATGGCCCTGCCTTTGAAGCGCCTGAACAATCATTAATTTATGCTTCGGGTCGGTGCGCGCAAAAATCACATTTGATTTAACGCATTCGCTGAATTCGTTTTCATTCATTGAATCCAGTTCGCTTCCTTCAACAACAGTTAACTGCTTTAAGCCCAATTCCTTTGCCACTGCCTTTGCAGTCAATGCATTGTCTCCGGTAATTATTTTCACTTCAATTCCGGCGCTTAAAGCAGTCTGGATTGATTCCCTTGCTTCAGGACGAGGAGGATCCATTAAACCAATTAAACCCAAAAAAACCATTTCATCCTCAGCATATTCAATTTCATCAGTTTCCTTGAAAGCAAACCCTAAAACCCTTAATGCTTTTCCGGCCCATTTTTCCTGAACCGAAATTAATTCATTTCTTTTTTCTTCAGTTAAATTAATTTTTTTTCCATTAATCAATAAATGCGTGCTTCTTTCAATTACTTCTTCTAAAGCCCCTTTCATTAAAACAATTTTTTTTCCGTTGATTTCATGCAATGAACTCATTTTTTTTCTTTCAGAAGAAAAAGGAATTTCTGAAATTTTTTTAAATTGTGTTATCATGTTTGCTTTTTTTGTTAATACCTTTAATGAAACCTCTGTTGAATCACCAACAAAACTTAATGCTTTTTTATTTTCATCAAATTCAATAAATGAATTATTGCAGTTCTCGCAGGCCCATAACATTTTTTCAAATGATTCTCCTTCATAATTCAATTCTTCAACTGCATCATAACCAACGCCTTTAACATCAATTTCTTTTCCGTCAACAAAAATTTTTCTTGCAGTCATTTCATTCAAAGTTAAAGTGCCTGTTTTGTCCGAACAAATAACTGTTGCCGCACCCAATGATTCAATAACTGAAATTTTTCTAACAATTGCCTTTCTTTTCGCCATCTGCTGGACTCCCAAAGCCAAAGTAATTGTGACAATTATTGGAAGCCCTTCAGGAATTGCTGAAACCCCTAATGAAACTGAAATCATGAACATTTCAAACAAATTAATTCCGCGGAAAAGCCCGATTAAAAACAAAACAAAAAGAATTCCGATAATTGCAATTCCAAGATTTTTCGCCAGCCAATCCAATTCAGTGTTTAAAATTGTTTTTTTTTCTTTTGAATCAGAAATCATTTCAGCAATTTTTCCGAATTCAGTATTCATTCCGGTGCTTGTTACAATTGCCAATGCATGCCCTTCAGTTATAATTGTATTTGAATAAACCAGATTAATTCTTTTAGCCAAAGGCAAGTCTTCAGTTAATTCTTCAGAATTTTTTAAAACTGAATTACTTTCACCAGTTAAAATTGATTCATCCACTTTTAAGGAAAAGGATTCAATTAACCTTGCATCTGCAGGTGCCTTGTCCCCTGCATCCAGAAAAATCAAATCCCCTGGAACCAAGTTTTCTGCAGGAATTTTCTGCTTTTTTCCATTGCGTAAAACCACTGCATCCAAGGAAACCATTTTCTTTAACGCGCTTAATGCATTTTCTGCCTTGAATTCCTGAATAAAACCAATTACTGCATTTAAAACAATTATTGCAAAAATAGCAAAAGCATCCAATTGCTCCCCTAAAAGAAATGAAATTCCGCCTGCAACAAATAAAATCAATACAAGAACCGAAGTGAACTGATTCAAAAAAATCTTTAAAACACTAAAATCCTTTTTTTCCTTTAACTTGTTTTTACCAAATTCAATCAATCTTTTTTCCGCTTCTTCCTGCACCAAGCCGTTCCTTGAAGAATTAAGCTGCTGAAACAGCTCTTCCTCTGAAAGCAAAAAATAATCCAAAAAAAATCCCTTTAAAGCAATAATAAATAAAGAAGAATATAAAGGTTATTCAAGGATTGAATAATAATTTTTTGTGAAATTAGTGTATTTCACTTCTTTTAATACTTGAATTGATTCATAATCAACAAGTATATCCTTAAATTCATTAAAAAAATCAGATAAAATCAAACTAAAATGCCCATCACTTTTTGAATTAACATCAAAAATAATATCATATTTTCCTAAAGCACGCGCACTCCAAATCATAAAAGGATGGTTCTTAAAAAAAATCTTTAATTTTTTATCTGCTTTTTTATCAATTCCTTTTGTTTCAACCAAAACCCTATGCCAATTAAAGCCAAGTTTACTGAATGAAAGATTAGCCCAAAATCCACCTATAATTTCTTTCTTAATCAACTGCAAAACCCTGTAACGCACAGTTTCAGGAGGAATTTTAACTGCCAAAGAAACTTCATGAAATGATTTCCTTGCATCCTTGCTTAATTCTTCTACAATCTGCAAATCAAGCAAATCAACATCAAACACTTTTCTATCAGGAGAAATTTCAATTCTTTGGTTTTTCAGAATTTTTTCAAAAGAAGAATCCAGTTTTTTAGGAGAAATTTCCTTAACTTTTGCTCCCTCCAAAAAGCCCTTGCAAAAAGAAGAATACAAATACTCATAAAGAATTATTTGAAAATCCAATTCCTTCAAAAAACCAGAAAAAGAAGTTTTTAATTCATACATGAAATCATGAAACTGAAACAAGTCCTTACAAAAAAACAACAAAAGATAATCCCAGTTACCAGCAGAACGAAAAACCCAAGAAACTCCGCCATTATTCACTAAAAAATCATTCACAAACTTTTCTTTTTCAGGAGTAAAATTACGAAACTTTAAATTAACTGAATACAAATCAAAACCAAATCTAGTCATATCCATAAAAGGAAAAAAAGAAACAATCACCCCTCTATCAATCAAGCGTTTAATTCTAAAAGAAACAACTTCCCTCGAAGTATTCAAAGCTTTGGCAATACTTGAAGAAGAAAACCTACAATTCTTATTAACATAATAAAGAATTTTTTTATCCAATAAATCAAATGATTCAGCCTTAGGCGGATTCTCCAAAATTCTACTTGAAACCACAAAAACCACTTATTTACATAATAGTAAGAATAATATAAAAAGGTTACTGTTTCGTAAAAAAACACAAGAAATATCTTATATTACATGAAAATCATTATGTTACTATGGTTAGTGAATCAGTTATTTTGGGGGTTTTGTATGTCCTTGTATTATAGTGAGCATTACAGTCAGAGAGGAAGAAAAGACCCTGTAATGGAGGAACTGAAATTCCTAAAAATAAGGCAAGAAGAGCTCATTAAGTCAATTAATGAACTAAAGGCAAGAAAAGAATGAGGAAGAAAGAAATAAAAAAAAAGGATTGAGGAAATATGTTTTTTGAATTACTGTTAATGGTTTTGAATTTTGATTTTTTTGGAATTATTAATTTATTGCTTAGGAATCTTTTCTGGGTTTTTGGATTTATTGCTTTAGGTTATTTTTTCTTTGGTTCAAAAAAGGCTTTAAAATGGTTTATTGTTCTTTCACTTGCGCCTGTTTTACTGAATTCTTTTCTTGGATTCATTGGATGGAAAGAATTCAATATGAATTTTCTTGGATTGTATTATGTGTTTAATTTAAGTGCATTAAAATTCGCGGAAAGCACTAAATTTTTTGAAAATAGATTGCCTTATGTTGAGGAAATTACTATGATGGGTTCCTTAATTATTTTTAATTTATTTATGTGATTTGAATGAGTTTAAATTTTTTTAAAAAATTTAAAATTTTAAATACTCAATAGGAGATTTAAATGAGTTTGAAAAAAATTCTTCAGGCATTGCTTGTTTCAAGTGGTTTGATTTTAATAAGTTTATTTCTTGAATTTAATGGAATCAAGCTTTTCAATTCCAGTTTATTCACTGGTTTTGGATTTCTTTTTTTATTGATTACGGCGTTTAATGAAATCAATTTAGTTGGTCTTTAAAGTCAAACAATACCTTTTAATTCTAGCTTTCTTTTTAGAAAAAAGAAAGCTAAGTTCCCAAAGAAAAAAGGAATTCTGCTTCGCAGAATTCGAAACAATACCTTTTAATTAATTCTCATATGTTCTTTATTAACCAATTAAGCCCTATTTCACAAAGTGAAATAGTGCCCGCCCGCCACCCGGCGTGACGGGTGAAGCAGGGATGGCGGAGTGGTCAAACGCACCAGACTTGAGCCGGGCTTTTCTTTTAGAAAAAGAAAAGCACCGTGTGCAAAAGAAAAAGGAATTCTGCTTTGCAGAATTCTAATGCACTAAAAAAAACGCGAGAGATCTGGAGCTTTCGAGCTACGGGGGTTCAAATCCCTCTTCCTGCGTCTTATTTTCGGTTCTTAAACAGGATACCCAAAACCTATAAAAGCAAAAAAAAGAGGTTTTGAGTATGAAAGAAGAATTTGAATTTCATCAATACAACCAAATAAACAAGCGTTTGCTTGAAAGATTTGAAGAAGATAAAAGCATTTCTGAAACCAATAAGGCAATTTTAAGGAATTACTTGAATTCCCTTTATGTTGATGCTTTAAGCATTCCAAGAATTAACAAAGTCTTTGACCAAATGATTAGGTTAAGCCATTGGTATGAAAAAGAATGGGAAACTGCA
>JBDRGO010000008.1:0-3189 GCA_043817715.1 Candidatus Iainarchaeum sp.
AATCAAACATTCTTTCATTCCAGCAGAATTCTTCAAAGCAGGGTTTTTCCTGGTAATAAATTTTTGCATAGGCATTTGCATATAATGCTTTTTTTCCTGAAATTTCTTCTCCTGTTCCCAGTTCATCATCATATGGGTCCCTGAAGAATTCATTTTTTTCTTTTCCCCCTGCCCTGAAATAAATCGGAAGCTCTGCTCCAGGAGGCGCATTTGATTTTATTTTCACTTCTGCCTTAATCCTGTATTTTCCTGGTTCAGGTTTTTTCCAGATTAAATTAATCCATTTTGCCTCTCCGTTAGTAATTTCTTCAATTCCGTTGTTTTCCTGTGCAAATGTTTTTCCCTTCAATTGCGTTGTCATTGGAGCGGAAATTTTTGAATAAAACAAATCGTCTTTTTCAATATTATCCATGAACCCGGTGCGCAGATGGATTCCGGCTTCATCAAAATCTGTTTCGCTTGGAATAATTAATTCAAATAATGCGTCATAAGTTGTTGCAGGTTCCGGTTCCTCCACAGCATAATCTGTGTTTTTTTCCATTAAACCCAGAAACTCAATTAACGGCGTGTCCCCTAAAATTTCTTTTTCCAATTCTGCATTAATAAAGAAAACCTTGTCAGGATACAATTGAATCAGTTCGCTTGTCCATGAAGTGAATTCTTTTTTTGAAATCTTTACATAAATTTCCTTGTCTGCCTTCAATTTGGTTGAAAGCATTCCTTCTTCACTGGTTTCCATTTCCCCAAGAAGTTCCCCTATAGGATTAAAGAATTCCACTTTTGCAAAAGGCACAGGCTCATTGAATGAATCCATTGCCTGGATTTCAATTAATGCCTCTCCGATAACAAAATCAATTGTTACTTCCATTGGCTTTCCCTGAATTACTTCAAATTCATTGCTTGAAGCAGATGCAGGGTATTTGGTTGCTGAAGCATAATAATTTCCTGATTCAACCTCTGTATACACAGGCTGTGCCAAACCGTTTTCATCAGTTGTCCTTTGCGCATACTGTGTCTGCACAAAACCAGTTCCTGCTTCATGCAAATTAATTAATGCATTTTCAACAGGCAATGCATCCTCATCAATTACAGATATTTTTAATGCACTGCATTTTGCAGGAGTGCATGGCTCAATCAATAAATTAATTTCTTTTTCCTGTGCTTTCTGCGTTATTTCCACTTCCTGTTCTGAAGAAGAAATATACCCTTCTTTTCCTGTCCTTAAATAATAAGTTCCCGGCGATTCTAATAAAAATTCCGCCTTCAAATTGCTTGAAGTTGTTTCAATCGGAATCAGTTCAGTTCCTTTCCTTAAATAAATTACTGCAGGCACTGCCTGATTTGTTCCTGAATCAACTGCCGAGGCAGTGATTTTTGCATAAGGGTCTCTTTGCATTTCAATTGTTACCTGCTTTGAATTTGAATTAACTGTAAAGGAATGCGTTGTTTGAACATGCTCTGCATTCGGGTCAATTGCAGTGATTTTATAGTCATCCCATGGAGCTGAAAAATATTTTTCTCCTGAAGAATCAGTAAATCCTGCATCAATTAATTCCCCTGAATCATTCCTTAATTCCAGTTGGATTCCCCTTAATGGGGCTCTTGTTTCTTTTTCAATTGCTTTCACAATTAATGTTGCGGTGAATTCATCTGTGCCTGAATTAATTTCCTGCAGTCTGACAATTGATTCCTGCGGAGAAAGTGAAATATTTTTGCTTTCAAATCCTTCAACAAAAACCCTTGCCTGCAGTGAACCGCAGTTTTTTGGAATGCTTAATTCAACCTGCCCTGAAGTGATTGCATCAAATGAGCTTTCAGGCAATACTGCCTCTGAATTGCTGCATGAAAATTCCGCCCTGATGTTTTTTCCTTCAATTGATTTTCCTGATGAATCAACAAAATAAACTGTTTTTGAAGAATACTCAAATCCTGTTGCTTTGAATAAAGTGATTTTTATTTCTTCCAATTCCTCATCTGCAAAATAACTGTCAGTGAAATCAACAAAATCTTTTTTGGATACCTTTACGCTGATGCCTGTTCCTGATTCAATCAGGAATTCGGCTTTTCCTGATGAAGAAGTCTTTTTTTCAGTTTTTTTCCCTTCAATTTCCATTTCAATTAATGCATCCTTTAAGGAAAATCCTTTTTCATCTTCAACAGAAAATTTAATCATTACCTGCCCTTCAGGCACATTCTCTGCTGGCGCTGAAAAGAAAACAAAATATGAAATTCCTAAAAAAAGCAGAATTAAAATTCCAAGAAATAAAGCAAAGCTCGGCACAATTTTATCAATCTGATCAATCACATTATACACAGGAATTCCTTTTTCCTGCAATCCATCAAGAAAACCATACCATTTGTCTTCCAATGAATAATAAAATTCTTTCACGCCCAATTGAACCAACCTTAAATATTATTATGTTAATTATGGAAGTTGTTTTTAATATTTAAAGTTAATTAAATTCTCTTTTAGTGTTAAAGTATTATTCTGTTGGTTGTTTTGAATAGCTTCCTTTTCCTGGCATTTGTCCTCTGTTTGTTTGATCATAATCAGGGCTTTCTGGATCTGTTGTTTCTGTATCAGGAATTCCTGCATTCTGCGCCGGATTGGCATAGCCAATGCAATTATCATTATCCACATCCAATGCAGTTGTTAAATCATGCACTCCTGAATCTAAATAAACTTTTCTCGGATTCCACCAGAATGAAGCGCTTGCGCCGTTGCTTGAAATGCATAAATCCCTTGATTCAACTAATCTGAAAACTGTTTCCATTGAATCAATTTCCTCGTTTGTAAATCCATTCAATCCAATTGTTTTTCCTCCTCCGACAAATTCCATATTATCTGATTCAGAAATCACTGTTCCCTGTTTTTTTTGCGGAGTATAAAAAATTGTCCTTAAATAAGTGTTTCCGGTTAATTCCACTGAAGGCCAGTCAATTGCATAACTGTTCAGCCAGTTTGAATTCTGTGATGCATCTTCCTGCAATGCCTTCCTGTCAGGCGAATAACTGAATGCCTCAAAAACAGGAATCCCTGAAAAATCAAGGCATCTTCCTGCTCCAGTCCAGTAATTCATTACATTTCCTGTATCTTCATGCAAATCCCCTGCTGCAACAGAATAATAAGCCGAGGTTTCATTATCTGATAGTGTTTCTTCAGTTACTTTTGCAAGCACTGCTGTTGCA
>JBDRGO010000009.1:0-15574 GCA_043817715.1 Candidatus Iainarchaeum sp.
TTGATTTAAGGAATATGCTTCAGTGAACTTTTTATTCTGAACTGAACAAATATATTTAGGTGAATTAATGACTACTGCTACTTTAAATGCGGTTTATAGGGAACTGCAGTTTTTAAGAAGGGAAATTGAAATAGTAAAGCATGCTCTTATTCCCGAAGAAAAGATTTCAGCAAAAGAACTTAATGAAATCAGGAAAATAAGGAATGAAATGGAATCAGGAAAAGAAAAAACCCTTAAAGAAATTATCGGAAAATAAGGCGGTTTTTTGTTTGAAATAAGGTTCAGCAGCAAGGCAGAAAAGGCATACAAGAAAACAAATTCAAAAATTCTGCAAAGAATTGACATCCTTTTCAAGAAAATTGAAAAAAACCCGATTCCAGCCCAAGAATTTGATTTAAAAAAAATAAGCGGAACTGATGAGACTTACAGGATAAGGCTTTCAAGTTTTAGGGTGCTTTACAGTGTTTACTGGGAAGAAAAAATTATAAGAATCCTTAAAATTGAAAAAAGAAAAAGCAGCACCTACAAATTCTAATAATTAATTTATTTTAAAAATTTAAAACAATTCAAAGCAGGTTCAGGGAACACCGCCAATCCAACCAAAAACTATATTAATTTCTTTTATCTTTCTTTCCTAATTAAGTTTATATATATAAACAATATTAATTATTATTTAACCGCGTTAGGTGAATTCATGGGAATTATTGATTCTTTTAAAGAAAAATATTATGAATGGGAAGACAAATGGTATGATTTTCTGGATAAAATAGAGGAAAAAGGAATTCCTGTTTATAAAATAATTGAACCGATTGACAAGGTAATGCCGAGCTTTGCTTTGGCAATGATTCTTGCAATTGCATTAATTGTATTTATTTTAACTGCGGCATTAACACAAATGATTCCAACAGGATTAACCCTGAATGTAATTGTACTGGATTCAGATAATGACCCTATTTCAAATGCATTAATTGAAGCAGTAATGCCTTCAGGGGAAACACAAAACTATGAAACTGATTCAGAAGGAACAGCAGAAATCACTGGATTAAAGGAAGGCGATTTAATTGAATTGACTGCCTCAAAAGAAGGGTTCACTGATGAATTCAAATCAGTTGAAGTTTCAGCAGATAATCTGGAATTAGTAATTGTGCTGGAAGAAGAAGGAACTGGTTATGTGACAAAAACAATTAATTTAGTTGATGCACAGGGAATGCCGATTTATGAAGAAGCCACATTAAGGTTTTCCTGCTCAAATAGTTATGCGCTTGCGCCTGATGAACAGTATTTAAGCGCAGGAGACTACGGGCAGACAACAGTCCAGGTTCCAACCAACTGCGAAAAATTAACAGTAAATGTAATAACTAATTCATTTGCATTCGGAACAAAAGAAATAAATGATTATGATTCAGAAGGAACCATTTACCTGCAGGAAAAAGACCCTTCAGGAGGGGAAACAATTGATTTAATTGTTTTGGTGAAATCAGTTACAGAACAACTGCTTGACGGAATTGAAGTGAAGATTTTCAAAAATGACGTGCCAATGGATTATGGAACAACTTACGGCGGAAAAGCAGAATTCACCTTAAGCTCGGGAACATATAAAATCAAAACATATGATTCCCAAGGAATATTTGAACAGGCAATTGAAAGCATTTATCTGGACGGAACAGAAGAAGAAGTGACAAAAGAAATAACTTTAAATGAAGGAATGCTTGGAAAAATAAAAATCAAGGCAGTGGATTCAGAAGGAAATGCATTAAATGAGGCAAAAGTAAAATTAATCAATTCAGTTACAAAAGAGGAAATCGCGGAAAAAACAACTGATTTGAATGTGAATTCAGGAATAGTTGAATTCAGCCTAACAAGGGACACTCAATACACCGCATTAATCAAAAAACAGGGATATTTAACAAAAGAAAAAGCAGGACTGGAAATAAGGGAAGCAATTTATGAAATTCCATTGGATGCATGCACTCCAAGCACATGCGGATTATTGAAAGTAAAAGTAACTGACCAGGACAATTACGGAATACAAAATGCAACAGTTGCATTATTTGAGGAAAAACAAGGCGTATATTTTTTAACCCTGAATGAACCCCAAATAACTGATTTAAACGGGGAAGCGGAATTCACGGGAGTTGAATCAGGGACTTATTATGCATATGCATTCAAGGAAACGCTTAACGGCGAAAGCGAACCCTCATACTTTAATTCATCAAGCGATGATGATGAAGAAATTGATTACACGGTTATGCTTGACATTCCTTTAGGAAAAGTAAAAGTAACAGTGAAAGACAAATTCAATGAAAAAATTCCAAATGCAAAAGTCACCTTAATGGACTTAATTACCAACAGCACTTTAGGGACTTCATTCGCAAACGAAGAAGGGGAATATATCCTTGAAACAAAAGCAGACAAGGAATTATACCTTAATGTAACAGGAATAAGTTCAAATGAATGGGCGGAATATTTTACAGTTTCAAAAAAAGTTATAGGGGAAGCGCAGGCAAATTTTGATGTAATTCTTGAGCCCCCGATAATCAACAAGGACATTGAAATTGAATTCACGGGATTATACCAGAACAATGAAGAGGCATTAAGCGTCTCGCCAGGAGAAACATATACAGCAAAATTCAAGTTAAGGGTGCCGGAAGAAAAAAATTACTCAGAAATAGGCGTGCATTTGCGCACAGGCGAAGAAATGATAATGGAAAAAGATGATTTATTCATCAAGGAAATCAATGCGCCAAAAGCAGCAATTGTAAAGGCAACTTCATTTGATTCAGAAGAAATGCTTAAGCAAGGGCAGTACAAAGTAACAAACGGGGATGCAAAATGGGCGAATATTGTGTGGCTGAATCCAAAAGCAGGAATATACGAACTGGAAGCAAAAATCAAAATCAAGGAAACAGCCTCAATGAACAAGGCATTAAAAATGCATTACAGGGCATGGGCAAAAGGCAAAAAAACCGAAAGATACCCGAAAGACGAAACAGTAAAAAATGAATTATATTCAGAAACAAAAACAATCACATTAGATGTCGGTTCAACAGTATTATGCGATGAAGACTTCTGCTTTCAGGCAAGCATACTGGACAAAGAAGAGGACATAGTTGAAGAAGTGCTGGAGGATTATGATGCAAGGCTTTACTCAAAATACAAATTAAGTTTTACTTTAACAAATAATTCCGAAAGTGTTATACATAACAATGCGAATTTAAGGATTAAGAATTCAGATGAATCGCTTTACATTGAATCATATAAGGTAATTGATGCGCAGACAGAAGAGCATTCAGGCGAAGTTGAAGGGTTTGAAATTCCGAGAATTGAAATAGGGGATTTCAGGCAGAACAACAAAATAATTGCTGAAATGGATTTTTTGGCAAACAAATCAGGGACAGGGATAATGAATTTAACTTTGGTTTCAGACCAGAAAATCGTGTGGAGCAAAAACATTTCAGTAAAGGTTTCAGCTGAAAAAAACCTTGTTTTAACAATTGAGCCGAATGCATTCATGGCAGGAATTTCAAATGATTTGAATGTAACTGTAAGGGAAGAAGGGGAAAAAGAATATGCAAAAGAAGTTGCCAATGCAGTGGTGAAATTAAAGAACAAATTTGATGAAACAATTTCATTCAAATCAACTCCCTTGAACGGAGTGGTGCATTTAAGCATTCCTGCTTCAGAGCCTGGAACAGTTTACTGGATTGAAGCAAGCAAGGCAGGATATAATTTGGCTGAAAAAGAAATCAAAGTGGCAGGGGACTTGATTGAATTAAATCCGCAGACATTAGGGTTTGGATTAAATATTCAGGACAAATTAACTGAAACCAAAGGATTTTCAATTAAAAATAAAACCCAGTTTCCTTTAAAAGTTTCAGGAATGGAATTAACAGGAAATTTTTCAGGATTATTGAATGAACAGAGTTCAGGCAATTATTTCTTCAACCAAACAAATACAGTGATTGATCCAGGGGAAGAAATGGAATTTCAGGCATTAACTGAATTAAGCGAATCAGCAAAGCAATTAACTGAAAGAAAGGACTTGAAAGGAAATTTAAAAATTGAATTAATTAATTTCGGAAAAAAATGGAGTTACTCAATTCCGGTTACAATTGCAATCGGGCTGGGGGCTGAACTGGATGACCCTGCATGCCTGCAAATCACTAAAACTGAATGGAAGGCAGTAACGCAGGGAAACCCGATAACAACTGAATTCTCGGTTAAAAATAACTGCACTGTGAAAGGAAAGCCGGTGGCAGTGCAAATGCTTCAGGCGCAACTGAATCTTGAAGGAAACCAGATAGGGGATTACTCGCTGACTTTAGGGGACAGCTCAATTGATTTAAGGACAGGATATTACAGGACAATTTTAGGAACAGTAAAGGAAGAGGAATCGCTTGATTTCATGTTAACTTTTACTCCTTTTGGCGGAGTGAACGGAGCATCAAAAGGAAGCATTAATTTCAAGGCAGTTAATCCAACTGACGGGGAACCGCAGATTGTTGAGGCAAAAATCAATACTGAATTAAGCGTAATTAATTTGGTTGACTGCATTTCTTTTGACAAAGAACTTGTGACAATCAATCAGGAAGAAATCGGAAATCTGGTGATTTCAACAAAAGGATGCGGTGGAGCAACAGAAATTGAATTAATTTCAAAATTATCCTTAAGCAAGGACAAATTTTCAGTTGAAGACAATGCATCCCAAACAATTGAAGTTTATGCGGAAAAGAATTTTGAAGGAATGTATGGAATGCAGGTTTATGCAAAAGCAACAAACCAAATGCAATCCAATTTACAGAAAAACATAAGGGTATTGATTTTAGACCCTAATCCCAACAAATGCATTTCAATGACAAAATATGAATTTGAAGTATTTGATGACCCGCAGTATGAAATGGACGGGTTTGATTCAAGCACAATAATCAACAACTGCTTTGACAAAAAAGTTGTTTCAAAAGTGGATATGAAGGATTTCCAATCAGCCTTGAAAGACGGAAGCAATGTATTCCTGATGTCACTGGCGGTAGGAATTTTATCACAGGCAGCAAAAGGAAAATTAAAGAACTTAACAGATGACTTCACAATAGGGGACTTGATAACAAAAATTAAATCAACATTCAAGGAACACGAAAAAGAAATAAGCGACGAAGCAGCAGAAGAAGTTTCAAAAGCAAAAACAGAGGAAGAAATTGAAAAACAAGTTAATAAACTAGAAGTAACAAAAGACAAGCCAGGATTAATTTTAAAATTAAAAAACATTTTAGGAATAAAATTAAGTGAAGAAGAAATCAAGAAATTAAATGACGCAAGCAAATGCGTAAAAGAAAACAATGGAGTATGCGAAACAAGCTGTGATGAAAAAAACAAAATTACAGGAAATTGGTTAAACAGAAATCTTAGCTGTGCAAAAGAATATGTATGCTGTAAAAAAGGAACAACTCCGGCAAAGCCTGCAGATGAACCTAAACTTGATGACTTGGGTGCATGTCATACAACAGATGAAAAATGCGACAACATGACAAAAGAAGAATGTACTAACGTAAATGGTAGATTTGAAAAAAACAAACTGTGTTCAGCAACAAACCCAGAAGAAAGTGATTGGTCCAATGTAGAAATTGAATTAACCACAGACTATTTGAGTCTTTTAGTTCTTAAAAATATTGATTCGAGCAAAGTTGCTGCAAAAGTTAGTAAAATTACTTTAACAAAGCCACAAGAAATAGATTTATCGGATGGAAAAAAAATCATATTATTCGACGAGGTTCGAATTCTTAATTTAGCACAAGCAACTCAAATAGAAGTTGAAATTCATTATAACGGAATAAAAGTAATGGAAAAAACCATTACAGTTGAAGCAGAATCAAAACCACCAGCAACTGCATTAACTTCAGAGGAACAAGCAATTGTTGATGCATGCACTGATCGTGTTGATAATCAAGGATTTACTGCATTTAATGGATTGTTTGAAGATAGTGGTGATTATTATTGGGAATATATGTTCTATGGAGACGGACCATATTGCGTAAAATTAACTAATACTGCTGAATGTAAATTTACTAATACAAATCCTCCAAAAGAAGCATGCACTGGAAAAACAAAAATTCATCCAACCACAGGAACTGAACCAGAAGCCAGTTCCCATCAAGAAATAATTAATGCTTGTGATTTAAGAACAGAATTTACTGCATTTTCTCTTTATAGTAGCGAATCCGAGTATTATATTGTGGTTCCCTCCATAGGCGGTATAAGTTCCTGCAGAAAAATAATTAATACAAGTTCTATTCCCTTAACTAACTGTAGGTTCACTGGAGATACCCCTACTGATATCTACAATAATAAATGCACTGATTCATTAAAAGTTTATCCAATTTTAGGGGCAAGTTCCCCCTTCCCTTCCCTTCCTTCCACCGCTTTCATGAATGTTTATGCTAATAACCCAACAAATACTTCTGTTCCTGCAAGTGATCCTGGTCTTGGGGGTTTGGGCAGGATTTTCGGAGGAGCAGGCGGTGCTATTGGGGGAGGAATTTCAGATATTTTTGGAATGATTTTCGGTGGAACAAGCAAGGTTTTAGGCGGAAGCAGTTGGATGAGTTCAATTACTGGCGCTGCAATGAATGGGTTAATGTATTCTTTTTACAGTTACATGCAGCAGGAAAGTGATTTGGAGTTCACTTCAATCCAGCCATGGATTACAGTTGACTGGAATAAAGGAATCACTTTATTGAATGTAAGCAAAACCAAAACAGCCACAAGAATCGGTTCAGAAGAAACAGTCGGCGCTCCTGAAGGAATTGAATTTGAAATTGAAGCAGAATCAAGTTATGAAAGGAATTCAGTTGACCCGAGATTAAAAAAAGAATTCAGGCAGATTGATTTTATTAATACAGGGAATTTAACAACAGAGCCCTTTGACCCAATGTATGCTTTATTGAAAGTAACTGCATTAGAGCATATTTACATGGATGCTGAATCAAGGCATGTGTATAATGCAAAGGATTTCCCTAAAATGGATAAAAGAAAGTTTTTTGATTTGGATTTCGGCGCGGAAAGAATTGATACAAGCGATGTGGAATTAAAGGAGGATTCGCCGGAAGAAATTAATTCAAGGTTTCATTTAATGTTTGAAGCAGTTCCATTGGAGTCAAGGTATCAGGAGCCGAAAGGAATGCTTTCATGCCAGAGCGGAACAAAAACAGGTTCAACTGGAGTAAATGCTTTGCCGAAAGTTAAATTTGAATGGAAATGGAATGCAATAAAAGAAAATGAATGCAATGCAGATAATTTGAATGCAATTTATTGTGATGCAACTCAATTCAGTATTTCTTTATTGAAAAAAATAAATGATGTTGCAAAAGAACTGGATTCAGTTGGAACTTCATTGCAGTGCCCGAGCGAAGCAGGAGCCAATTACAATGAATCAGTGATTCCAGACAATGACATAGGAATTGAATTAATTACTGCTGTGGCAAATACAGTGAGTTCAGTTGAAGTTCAGGCAGTGATTAAAAACACGAACAGGATTCCAATTACAACAAATTACTTGTTCAAGGTAATTGATTTGGATTCAGGAGAAGAAATTGAATGCAGTGAAGGAACGCAGGAAACAAAGGTTTTAAGCACTGAAAATGTTTCATGCGAATTCACAGGATTAGAGGAAGGATATTATCAGGCAGTTTTAATTTTAAATCCATTGCTTGAACTGGATAAGGATAAAAATCCTATTGGAGGAAATTCAACTGCTTCAGATGAATTAAGGGCAGGGTTCAGGATTGGACAGAGCGGGGTTCAGGACTGCGAACCATATGAAACATCCAGATTAAGTGATTTCTATGCCGCAAGTTTCAAAAATTCAGCAAGAGACAAGGCAGTTCTGGATAAAGTGCATTTCACTGCAAATTTAATGCAGGACGGGTATACAAGTGATTTCCAGCATGACTTTGATGCATATGCAAGATATGAGGCTTTCTTTGGGGCTGATGAAACTTACAGGAATGAAAGAACTGGGTTATGGAAATACTTCAGTGATTCAACTAAATTTAAATTCGTGAATAATTTCGGGCAGGAAGTGCCTCAGGGAATTGCTGTGACTCCTGGAACATATGATGTGGTAATCAATATCATTTATCCTGATAATTCATGGAAATTGTTTGATTCAGAAGGAAATCCTTTGGCGGAAATTGAGGTTAAATTGCAGAAAACAAAGGCAGCCGAACCAGATAACCCGTTTTATTACATACCTATTGATGGATTAATCGGGCAGGATGGAAGGACTGGTTATGGTGCAGGGTTTTCAGGGGAAAGAATCAAGTTAAGCGATACAGGAACCGGTGTTTATTCAATGGAGCCTGCGGGAAGCACTCCTGTATTGGGCTCAGAGGTTCAGGTAATGCTTTCAGAGGACTTCAAGAGAATCAATTCAATTGACAGAGGAAGCCTATTGAATTTAAGCAGGGCAGGAAATGACTTGAAAATGGTTTTCAGCCCAAGCAATGCAACGCCGATTGTATTGAAAATGGCTAATAATGCAGGGGAAGCATGGGCATTTTATTCAATTGGAGTTGACGGAGGCCCGGTTGATGCAGGAACTTATTTAAGCAGGTGGAACGGCATCGGGTATAACTGCAAGTCATTCAATGACAAAATGATGGTTGAGGAATTCTTTGAATCGCCGGATTTCAAGGGGCTTACAGGGAACAGGAACTGCGCGGTAATTGACGGGGATAATGCGCCATTCAGTTATGGATTGGAATTCTGCGACACAGCAAGATATGGAAACATGTATGCAAAAACAGTGATTTATTCTCCTTTAGGAAAAAAAGCAGAATTAAGGATGATTACTGCAAATGATTCAGCTGTATTCAAGACTTCAGGGCAGGAAAGCGAAACCATTGTATTGAATCAGGCAGCAAATGTGCAGACAATCGGGGCATTAAATAATGTGTTTGAATTGGTTGAACAGGACTTGGTTTGCGTCAGCGGAACAGATGCAATGATTAATTTCTGGTGGAACCCAAAGGCAGTGTTTGAGGCAGGCGGAATGGAAGCAATTGAAGCAGAGGCAATGAATAACTGCATTAAATAAATCACGCAAAATCTTGGACAGGCTGGCAGTGGAAATCTGCCACCGAAAACATTTAAAACCACTCAAAATCTAATTCTTGCAGTGAGAAAAATGAATTTAAATTTGCAAAACAAATTTAAAAAATTTAAATTCCTTGGAGGAATTTAAATGAGTAAAGAAATTTCTTTAGCTGTGTTTGAAGGAAAAAAAAATCAGGAGAAAATGGTTCAAAGAAGAATGGTTTTTTTCAGTAATTGATGTTGTGGAAGCATTAACTGAAAGCACTAATCCTAGACGATATTGGAGTGATTTAAAGATCAAATTAAGTAATGAAGGTTTTAATGAGTTGTACGATAAAATCGTACAATTGAAACTATTTTCCCCAAATGGCAAAAAATATGAAACTGACTGCACTAACACCGAGTCAAGGTTTCGTATAATTCAGTCAATTCCATCTAAAAAAGCAGAGCCATTTAAAAGATGGCTTGCAAAAGCAGAGGACATGAAAGAATTCAGGAAATTAAAAAACAAAAGTATACATAACAACAGAGAAATGTTTAAATACATAACAAGAGATAATTTAAGTAATATGAACCCTAGTGTTCTTACGGGGACACTAGATGCTTTTTATTTTGATTTCTTTTTATTTTAATTCAAACAAGCCTTCGGCTTTAAATGGATTTAAATTCTTCGGAAGTTAAATCTTAAAAAACCTTAAAGGTTTTTAAAAATGAATTTAGAAAAAACTCTTGTGTTTATTGATGCAGGGTATTTATCCAAACTTTCTAAACATTTCGGAAAAGGAAAATACCTGAAAATAGATTTAATCAAATTCGCCAAATATCTTTCAATAAAACAAAATTTATGGTGCGAACATATTTTTTATTACACCGCCCCGCCTTTTCAAAGTTCGAATCCGACAGAAAAAGAATCAAAACTAAAATCAGGATATGATTCATTTATAAGCAAGCTAAAAGATAAAAAAGAAATAAGCGTTAGGGAAGGAAGGCTGCAGAAAATCGGAAAAGAATTTACCCAAAAAGGAGTAGATACTCTTTTAACAATGGACCTGGCTGAAGAGCCAAGAGAAAGAAAAATCCAGACAATCGTTTTACTTGCATGCGATACTGATTTTGTTCCAATACTTAACAAATTAAGAAACAAACACCAAATAAAAGTAATTTTATACTATTTTATGGACAGAAAAAGAAAATCTGCTTTCTCAATGTCCAACCACATACTAACCGCATGCGATTCAAAAATTTTACTAAGCGAGGAATGTTTCAAAAGAAATTTAAAATAAAAAAAGTAAGTTAATTGAAGAAAAACCCAGGACCGGATAACAGCAAAAATTAATTTAAAAACTGAAAAAAAAGAAAAATTGAAACATACGATTTTATCGTACAGCTGGAATTAAAAGCAAATGGCGGAAAATAGGGGTTTCAGGGGAAAATTTCCTTAAAGAGCCAAAAAAAGCAAAAAGGAAAAAAATAAGTGCTTGAAAACTGCATTAAATAAAAACGCAAAATCTTGGACGCCAAATCAAAACCCTTTTAATAACTATAGCACTATAGTTTTATGTGATTGTATGGCTACAACAATTCAAATTGAAACCCCGACAAAAGATTTATTGAATGAGTTGAAGAAATCATTTCAGTCAAAAACATATGATGACGTAATCCAAACGCTTGTAAGGAAAAAAACCAAATCAACGTACGGGGCACTGGCAAAAGAAAAGAAAACTTCTGCTGCAGAAATGATGAAAGGATTACGTGATAAAAGTGACAGATACTAATTTATTCCTTGACTCAAGCATTTGGTTAGGATACTTTTTAGAAAACATTCCAAAAACAAAAGAAATAATTGACTCAGAAGAAAACACTTTATTCACTTCAATCATTTCAATCCATGAAATAACCAAAAGGCTGGAAAAATTAAAGAAAACACAAAAAGAAATAAATGAAGCACTGAAATTCATTGAAGAAAACAGCATAATAATTGGAATAGACAAAAAAACAGCTTTAACTGCAGTAGAAAACTGCAGAAAATATAAATTACACACAGTTGATTCATTGATTTATTCAAGTGCAGCAGAAATAAACACGACATTCATAACAGCAGACACGGACTTCAAAAAATGCCCGAAAACAAGAATAATTGAAATAAAAAGCAAAAAGGAAAAGAATAAGTAATTAAAAGAATTTATTATTTCATTAAATTAATATTATTTATAGTGTATTAAATAAATTAAGTGATAATATTGGGTCTGAGGGATGCATTTCATTCAATGGAAGACAAATGGTATGAATTCCTTGACAGACTGCAGGAAAAAGGGGTTCCAATTTATTCGGTAATTGACCCGATTGATAAAGTAATTCCAAGCCTGGCATTGTTTCTTGCTTTAATTCTGGTTTTAATTGCAGGAACTGCATTTGTTTTGCTTCAGCCAACAGGTCCGAGGTCTGTTGTACCAGGGGAAAATGTTTCACTGGAAATAAATGTAAGCGGCAATGGATTTGATTTAAGCAATGCCGAAATTGAAATTGAATTTGATGAAGAAAGCGATTCAAAGAAAACAAATTCAAATGGAAAAGCGGTTTTTAATGTTCCGATTGATTCAAGGGTGTTTATTCTTGTTTCAAAAGAAGGCTATTATAATTCTTCAAGGGAATTTGTTGTTTCAGAGGATTCAACTGAAAATTTTTCTCTGGACCTGGTTGATGAGGCATATGAATCTACCTTTATTTTCACTTCCCCGAACGGGCAGAGCATGAATGGGACAAAAATCACTGCGGTTTTTTCCTGCTCTAATGAGGAATATGTTTTTGATGAATCCAGAAATGAAATTCTTGAAGGGGAAATAAGCATTCTTGTCCCTGAAGGATGCGGAACAGTTTTAATTGATGTCACTGTGGATGATGCACGGTATGAAAACAAAAAATATTCATCTAATGGCGGAATTATTAGATTAAGTGCAAAAACAGAATTAAAAGGAAATTTATTGGTAGTAATTAATTCAAATGAAGGAACACCATTGAATTCAATTGAAGTAACTGCTAAATCAGGAACACAGGTTTTTGGACCATTTTATACTAATTCTTCAGGAGAAGCACAACTTGAATTAATTTATGGAACTTACAGAATTTATGCTGAGGACCCATTGGAAAAATATGCTTCAAGTGTGCAGGCAATTGAATTTATGACAGAATTTGATTCAATTAGAATGACAATGAGTAAAGATCCATTTGCTAAAATTAATTTAACTGCAGTTGATTCTGAATCAGATGAATCAATTCCTGCAAAATTCTTTATAAGAAAAGGAACTGAAGTAACTGAACTGGAATCAACTGAAGAGGATTTAACTGTTTCTTTCCTAGCTGAAGAGGCAGGGGTTTTTTATGTCAGGGCGGCCAAAGACAAATATATTTCAGGGGAAGAAAAAGAAATTGCCTTAACTGAAAAAGCACAGGAAGAGGATTTGGAATTATTATTAAAACCATGCACTCCAACAACATGCGCTGCGCTGAAAATAAAAGTAATTGACGAGGACGGTTTGGCTGTTGAGAATGCTGTTGTTAATCTGCATGACACAAATACAGGATTCATTAAAACAGAGTATGCGCAGAGAAGCACTGATGTGAATGGGGAAGCAAAACCAAATTATTCAGCAGTTGAACCAGGAACATATTATGCTTCAGCAATAAGGTTTCCTGCTGAAGGAAAAAGCCCTGAATTTGAAGTAAGAGAAGGAAATGAATCACTTGAAATAACAATTGAAGTAGTTATTGGAACAACAAACATTAATTTAGTTGTAGCAGACCAATACGGTGAAGCAATTGATTTTGCAGATGTTGAATTAATTAATGCTGATAATTCATTAATTGGTTTAGTTAAAACTGATGCACAAGGACAAATGTTTTATGAAGGATTAAAAGCAGGAAAAGACATTTACATAAAAGTAACAAAAGAAGAGTTTACTTCATGGACAAGCGAATTAATTATGCTTTACCCCAACATGACAATTAATTTAACTGCAGTATTATTTGAAGAAGAATTAGGGGATACTCCTGAAATAAAGTTTTTGGGTTTATATGAAAAGAATTCAGAAACAATAATTGATTTGCCTGAACCTGCAAGAAGCTATGATGCAAAATTCGAGGTAACTGTTCCATTGGATGCAGATTTTGAATCAGCTGGAATGCATTTAAGGTTAGGCGAAATGGATTTGCTTGAAAAGGATTATTTAATGATTTCAAAAATCAATGCCCCAAACACATTAATTCTAAAAGGGACAAAATATGATGAAGAAGAGCAGGAAGATGTCGGCATAACTAATGGGCCTGCAAAATGGGCGAATATTACATGGATTAATCCTGATGCAGGAAAATATGTAGTTAAAGCAGAAGTGAAAGTATTGCCTTCAACTCCTCCAATGATTGCTTTACCAGTTTATTTTAGAACATGGGGAAAAGAAGACAATCAATACTTCAGGGATCCAATTGATGAAGAACTTGGATTAGGCGAAGAAACTGAAGAAAAAAAATCATTATTTGCAAACACTTATTCAAAAATTTATTATGAAGAAAACATGGAAGAAGCATGTGTTGAAGAATTTTGTTTCTTTAATTCGGTTCTTGATTTAACTGAAGATGTGTTTTTGAATGAGCCGTTTAATTTAAGGATTTCAAATGATTATAATCTGAGTTTTAATATAGTGAATAATACAGGGGACCTGCATGATGAAGCAAATTTAAGGATTAAGGTAACTGATTCCCCTCCAAGCGACGGGGAAGGAGTGCGGATTGAATCATATAAAATTTATAATTCTGATTTATTGCTGAGTGAATCAAATACTCCTTTGTTTGAACTTCCAAGGATTGAATTAGGGGAATGGAAACCCAATAAATCAGTGCATGGAACCCTACTGCTTGATGCAAGAAATGCAGGGCAGACATATATTCAAATGGAAATTGTTTCAGGGCAGGAAATTGTTTTCAGCAGATTAATTGCATTCAATAATTATTTTGAAAACGAACAGGAATTAACAATTGAGCCGGAAGTAATTCCTGCATTTTCAGAAACAATAATGGAAATAACTTCATTATATAAAACAGGGACAAATAAAGGAAAACCGGTGGTTGGTGCGGATGTATTAGTTGAAAGAGAAACCTCGACATTCAATAAATCAAGTTATTCGGCTAAAACTGATTCAAGGGGAAAAGCAGTTGTAATGATTCCTGCGTCTTCGCCTGGAACAACTTTAAAAATCACTTCAAGAAAGCCTGATTTGGCTCCGGCTGAAAAGGAACTTGTGGTGTCAGGGCAGGTTTTATTAATTTCACCTGAAGCAATTGCAGTTGAACTGAATTCAACAACCAAATCAGAGGAAAAAATTCCATTAATTTTAACAAGCACTATTAACCAACTACAGAAAATTTATTCAATGAGAGCAACAGGAAAAACCAAAGGATTACTTGATGCACTTAAAATGGAAAATTTTCATTACCAGTTTGTGGGAACGCAGATTGATGCAGAAGAAGAACAGGAAATAAGTGCTTTAATGGCTTTATCAATTGAAGCAAGTGATTTGCTTTGGGATGAAACTTTAAAAGGAAATTTATTAATTGAAACTGTTTCCGGAAGCGCGTTAACGAAATGGTTTTCAGAAATTCCTTTCACTGTTTCAATTGATTCAGGAAAAGAAGTTCAGGAAAAAGGCTGTTTGGTTGTGACTCCAAAGGAATGGAATGAATCAATTTTTGAAGATTCATCAACAATCCAAATTGAAGTATTCAATAACTGCACTGACAAGGCAGGAAACCCAATGGACTTGGAAAATGTAAGCGCAAAAATTGCATGGACATCAAATCCAACGGGATTGGTTGAATTAACCTTAATTGATGCAGAAGAAGGAATGGAAACAACTGAAACACTTGTGAATGGAAGAAGAATGATTTTATTTGAAGAACTTCCTGCTGAAAGTTATTTAACCGGCTATGCAAAATTCACTGCATTAAGAGGGCATACAGGGGAAACAGCAAAGTTTTCAGTTGAATTGAATGCGGAAATCCCTTCAGGAGACGGAGAATATGAATTTGTCGGAAGCGACGGAGCAATTAACGGGGCAATCCAGATAATTGATTTGGCTTCATGTATTTCATTTACACCTAATCCACAGGTTGGATTAATTATTCCTGCTGATGCAGATGAAGGGGAATTTTCAATTGACACAAGCGCCTGCGGGGACTTAACCCTTGATTTCATGTTTTGCGACAGGGGAAGGGACAGATGCAGAGGACAAGCAACTGAAGGAGGAATAATTGTTTCTCCATGGGAATTGAAGAATGTGAAGCCAACAACAGGAACAAATTCAAATTCAGGAAATTCAAATAATTCAGGAACTGGAACAAATAATTCAGGGACAGGAAATTCAAATAATAATGCAACTTCAGGAACAACAGTGAAAGTGCAAAGAGAACAGATTCCGGGAATTTATGGAATTAAAAT
>JBDRGO010000010.1:0-27054 GCA_043817715.1 Candidatus Iainarchaeum sp.
TCAAATCCTGAAGCGTTTTTCTGCGCTTCAAACATGTACTGCGTTAAATAAACCGCTTTATCCGCAATAATCAAATCCTTTGTTCCCTGTTTTGTATGGATTTTAATTTTAGTGAATCCATTAGGCAGGCGCTGGATTTTATTGATGAATCCATTCACCAGCTCTTTTTGCAGAAAATCCAAATGGGAAGCCAAAGCAATATTAGTTAATTCCATTTGATTTTACCTCTTTGCACTCTTATTTATTGCTTTTTACTAGTATTTTAAACCTTTTCTTATGGGAATTAATTTTATGCATCCTTCCCTTAAAATCACTGGCTCTAAAAGCAATTCCTTGAAAGGAAAACACATAGTTATTGCTTTAACCGGTTCGGTTGCAGTTTACAAAGCAATTGATTTAATCCGTGAATTAATGCGTTATGGTGCGGAAATTGACTGCATTATGAGCAAAAGTGCCTGTGAATTAATTTCGCCTGAATTAATTCATTTTGCTTCAGGAAAAAAGCCATTGCTTTATGTAAGCGGTGAAATTGAGCATGTGCAATTAGTTGGAAAGGGCGGGAATGCTGATTTATTCTTAATCTGCCCTGCAACTGCTTCTTCAATTTCAAAATTAGCGCAAGGCATTGGAGATGAAATTGTTTCATTGTTCGGGTTGACTGCATTAGGTTCAAAGAAAAAAATTTTAATTGTTCCTGCAATGCATGAAGCAATGAATGAAAATCCTTTTGTAAAAGAGAACATTGAAAAACTGAAAAAGGAAGGAATTCAATTTGTTGAGCCAAAAATCGAGGATTCAAAAGCAAAATTTCCTGAATTTAAGGAAATAATTTTAGAAATTAAAAAATCATTTGCTTTGCAAAAACTTAATGGAAAAAAATTTCTTGTAATTAACGGCCCAAGCCAAGAGCAAATTGATTCAGTGCGGGTAATCACAAACAATTCTTCAGGAAAAACAGGGAATTTGATTGCGGAAGAATTATTCATCCGCGGGGCAAAGGTTTCAATGGTTTCTTCAAAAGAAAAGCCGTTTTCTAATCCAGAATTTGAATTCATTGAAGCAAAAACATTTCAAGAATTTTTTGATAAAACAATGAATGCATTGAATGAAGCAAAAAAAACGAATTCTTTTTTTGATGCAGTAATTGTTCCGGCAGCATTAAGTGATTTTTTTATTAAAGAAAATTCAAAAACAAAAAAAACAAAATTCCCTTCAAATAAAAAAATTTCTTCAAGGGAAAAATTTTCTTTGAATTTAATTCCAAACAAAAAATTAATTCAAGAAATACGAGAAAATTATTCAAATTTATTCATTTGTTCTTTTAAAGCAGAAACAGGAAAAAATGAAAATGAATTAATTGAATTAGGAAAAAAAATAATCAAAGAGAAAAAAATGGATTTAATTGTTTTGAATGATTCTAATGCATTTGGTTCTAATGAAAATAGTGTTTTAATTGTTTCGCGGAAAAAATCAGTGAAAGCAAAAGGAAAAAAAGAATTAATTGCGGAAAAAATTGTTGGGGAAATTACGCGAATTCTTTAGCGATTGTTTTTGGTTTTGCCGTGGCTTCAATTTTTTCCATTGATTTTTTCATCAAATTATTGTCTAATTCAATTAATTTCTGCACTGCGGGATTTTCCATATTTAATTTATACATATCTGCTTTTCCCGATTTTCTTGTGAAAACAATTATTTTTTCTTCTTTCAGATGTTTCCACAGCCCCTCCAATGTATTCCATGCAATATCCGCATTTCTTGAAATGTCTTTTTTGGAATAATCAAATTCCCTGCATTCAATCAGAAAATCCATTACCCTGATTAAAGGGTAATCTCCAAAGAATTCCGCAAATAAACTTTTGTCAGCCATAAATAAACATTCAATAGGAAAGTTTAAATTATTTTACTTTATAGTTTTAACTTATGAAACTTTCTCAGTTTGAGTTAAGAAGGTTTATTTTGCGTAAAATGGTCAGAAGACAGCTTTGGGGAGGAAAACACAGCGCTTTTGATAATATTCCAAAAGGTTTTCCTAAAGAGCAATGGAAAGATATTAAGATTGAACTGAAGAATCTCATTAAGGAAGGGTTCATAATTGAAAAGCATACCTGTTATGGTCTGCATGTTTCATTGAATGTTAAATTTAAAGCAGAAATTGAGAAAATAATTTTTTGATTGATTGCGGAAAAAATTGTTGGGGAATTAATTGAATTGATTGGCACCGGAAGTCTACTCTAGTTTTGTTTTTAAACAAAGTTTTTTTTATTAATGTATGGTTTTGAATTTGTTCGATTTGCATGACTCTGTTACTGATTTTAATTTGAGGCAATGCATTAGAGTTTACACGATTACTCCAAAATTTGCTTTTGCTTCAACAAGAAAAAACAAAAAGGCATTAATTATTGTTAATTTGTTAAGACAAATAAATTTTAAATTAACAAAAAAAGACCCTTTTTGGAAAGAGAAATGGATTAAATTAATTCCTTATAAACTAAAGAAATCAACTTTAAAAGACTGGTTTTTAGGGAGAGTTTCAATCCCTTTGGTGGCTTTAGATAAACTTAAATTTTTTGATTGTAATGAGGAATTAAGCGAAATTTTGGATAATATAGAATATGTCTCTAATACTACTGGAAATGTAGTGAAAATTCCTATTTCTCTTTGTCCTGACCTTATTTATTTATCTGGCTTAATTTTAGGGGATGGTTGCTTGACTGCTGTAAAAGTAAAAAGGAGAAATAGTATAAAATATTCTTATAGAATTTCAATAGCTGGAAAAAACAAACATTTTTTTGAGCTCAAAATTGTTCCTTTAGTTAGAAATATTTTTCAAAAAGAATGCAGTTTAAGATATGAAAGAGGGGCATGGAATTTAATTATTAATAGTAAAGCAATTTATAGATTTTTTACAAAAATTATTGGCATTTCTTCAGGAAAGAAAAGCATAAATGCAAGAATTCCTGATTTAATAAAATTACTTCCTTCTTTTGAATCCTTGCCGTTTTTAGCAGGATTAATTGATAGCGATATAGGCCGACATGGACATGGTTTAGGATGCACTTTCAGAAGCAAAAAACTGGTTCTAGATTTGTTAGTTTTTTTGTCAAAATTGGGGATTACTGCTAGGCATTATGGTACACATTATAAATCAAAAAAATACGAACAAAATGACTTTACAATCCCTAAAAACCAAATAAAATCTTTAAAAGACGTTCTAGAGAAAAATTACTTACCCAAGCAAGATGAAAGAATTTTGGCAATTAATGAATTGGCGGGGATGTGAGAGCGGTCAAATCAGCAGCGTTCAGGGCGCTGTGCCTTAGTGGCTACGGGGGTTCGAATCCTCCTCTCCGCAACCGTCACGCCGGTTGGCGGGCGTGCACTGCTTTCAGCAGTGCTTGCTCGCTCAGTTTGCACGCGAGCACTATCTTCGCTTCGCTCGATAGAGCGTAAAGCATTGTGTGCAAAAGAAAAACGCTTTTTTGCTTTTGCAAAAAAGAAAAGCACATTTGCAAAAAAAAGGAATTCGCTTAAATTGAAATCCAAAAAAATACTGAAGGAATAAAATGGTTTGGAAAAAAAGTTTCAAAGAAGGCAAGGAACTGGTTTTGGTTACCTGCTCTAATTCCGGAAACCCTAATGCCAATATAGTTATTTCTCTGGGGTTTATTGAAGATAAATTATTGATGGCTGACTGCCAGATGAAAACAACAATTAAAAACCTTAAAGAAAATAAAAGAATTGCTGTGATTGGCGGTTACTATAGAATAAACGGCATTGCTGAATTATCTGATTCTGGAAAATACTTTGATATTTGCGCTGAAAAAAGCAAAGGCTACAAAGT
The DNA here is from genome assembly GCA_043817715.1 of Candidatus Iainarchaeum sp. Taxonomy (GTDB): domain Archaea; phylum Iainarchaeota; class Iainarchaeia; order Iainarchaeales; family JAFGBZ01; genus JAFGBZ01. The sequence goes on from JBDRGO010000010.1 coordinate 3,842, forward strand.
TAAAAATGCAGTTCTTGTTAATATAAAAAAAGTCTTTGATTTGGATAAGCAAAAAACAGAATTTGCCGGGCTTTAATTAATGGCTTAATTTGGCGGAAATCAATCAGCTGAAAAGAATTAAGCATATTTTTCTTTTAATTTTGCTGCAGGAATGTTTTTTGTGTATGCGTCTCTTTTTCTTTTCGCCCATGCTTTTAACCTTGTTTTTGCATTTCTTGCTTTTTCCAGCCCCCAGCCGAAAGGATGTTTTGCATACCATTTAATTGTGTGAAAAACCCCGCCTTTTTCTTCAGGGCTAGGTGAAACCGGCGTGTGACTTTTTGGTCTTCCCATTTTTTTTCACTCTATTTACTTATCTTTGCCTTTCTTTTTAATTATTTCTAATCCCGGCAATGTTTCTCCTGCAAGGTAATTCAGCAGTGCTTTTCCTGCTAAGCTCATTTGGTTGAAGTCATTTGGCAATAATCCGAACATTTGAAGGGCTTTTTCCGTGTCCCCGCCCCCAATAATGCTGAATGTTCTTGAAAAGGCAATGCATTCAAGGATTTTTTTTGTCCCTAATGCAAACCCGTTTTTTTCAAACATTCCCATCGGGCCGTTAAAAACAGTTAAATCGCTTTTTTTAATTATTTTTTTGAATTCCTCAATTGAATTCCATCCAATGTCATAAGTCATTTCATCTGAAGGAAGCTTTTTTACTGGAAGCTCTTCCCTTTTTCCTTCATTGTTTTCAATTCCCATATCAATCGGCAGAATGATTTTTCCGTCAAATTTCTGCATTACTTGCTTTGCTTTTGGAATGAATTCAGTGAATTTTTTTTCTTCCAGAAATTTGTCTTTTGCCCCGAAATTAATTCCTTTTGCTTTCAGGAACACTTCCCCTAAAATTCCTCCAAGAATTACTTTGTCTGCTTTTTTGTTTGAAAGCATTTTTTCAATTATTTCAATTGAGTCCTTTACTTTTGCCCCGCCTAAAACCAGCAGTTTTGATTCCTTTATTTTTTCAATTGACTGCAGTGCATCTAAATCCCTTTGAAGCACCGGCCCGACAAAAGAAGGCAAAGCATAGCCGAATCCCACAACGCTTGCATGGTTTCTGTGGCAGACGCTTAATGCATCCTGGACAAAATAATCCCCTAAAGGAATTAATTTTTTCACAAATCCCTGTGATGCATGCTCTTTCGGGGAAAGTTTTTCGGTTTCTTCTTTTTGAAACCTTACATTATCCATTAAAATTATTTCCCCGTTCTTCATGTTTTTTATTGCATTAACATAATCTTCATTCCATTTCACAAACTTAACCGGCTTGTCAATTAATTTTTGAATTAATTTTGCATGCCTGTTTAAGTCAACAAAACTGCTTTCTCCTGGGCGGCCCTGATGCGAGAAAACAACTGTTTTGGCTTCTTCTTCTGTTAAAAAATAAATGGTTTTTGCGTGCTCCCTGATTCTTGAGCTTAATGCAACCCTGTTGGCAATAATGGTTGAATTCAAATCAGCCCTTAAAAAAACGGTTTTTCCCTTCAATTCAGCGTTATAAATAGATTCAAACACTTTCTCAACCCTTAATCCAAAAGCAATACATTCTAATTAAAATAAATTAGTGATTAATTTAATAAATATAAGTAAAACAAAAAAAACTTAAAGTGAATAAAATGATTGATTTAACTAAAAACTGCGGGTTTCCGGTTTATTTAAATGAAAAGAAATTGTTTTTTCCTTCTGAAACCAAGCAGATAATTCCTGATATTAGGACAATTAAGCAAATGCAGTCTGTGCTAAGAACACCTAAAAGCGAATGGCCAAATGAATGCTATTACATGTACCGCGGAGTGAATGCATTAAAGGATGAAAAAAAAATTAATTCAATTCAATTAAGATTTGATTTAACTGTAATTCCCCCTGCATTGCTTGGAGAAGAATTCAACAAGACTTTCGGGCATTTTCATCCGAAAAATTCAGCCGGAACTTATTTCCCTGAAATTTATGAAGTGATTTCAGGAAAAGCGCTTTATTTACTGCAAAAAACTGATGGAGCAGAATTTTATGCAGTTAATGCAAAGCAAGGGCAGAAATTAATCATTCCCCCGGGTTTTGGGCATGTAACAATTAATCCTTCATTGGATGAAGTATTGGTTATGGCGAATTGGATTGAAAAAAATTTCAAATCAGATTACGGCAACATAAAAGAAAACCACGGGGCAATGCATTACTTTACCCATTATGGATTTGAAGAAAACATGAATTACGCAGAGCACGTGAAAGCAAAAGAATTAAATGCAGTTGAATTTCCGAAATTATCCGTTACAAAAAAGCCAATGTATTTAGAAGGAATTTCAAATCCTGAAAAATTTGATTGGTTAGTTAAGCCGGAAGAATATGGAAAAGAATTCAAGGAATATTTGAAGGAATTAATTAAAAAAAAAGCATAAAAAAAATTTAATTAAAATGCAAAGAAATATTTAAAGAATTTAATTAAAAGAAATTTAAAGAATTTAATTAAAAGAAGAAATAAAATTAATAATTAAAAGAAGAAATAAAAATAAGTGATTTTTTGCCTAAAGGAAAACCTTTGCCTAAAAAACCTTCTTTCCCTAAAGGCATTTCTTTAGGGAACGAAAAAATCGATTCTTTTTTTAAGCATCCTGATTTTCCAAAGCATGCAAATGCATTGCATTACAAAAAATCAAGAAAAGGCGGCTGTTATTTTCCTTCTGTCCGTGAGTTTCTTTTAAAAGCAGGATTTGAAAACATTGAACGCAGTGAAGTGATTGAGGCTTTCGCTCTGTTAGGAAAGCAGGAAAACTTAGGAGAGCGTGGATTCAGGGCTATACGTAAAGGCGGGTTTGTAGCAGGCACAGATTATTTTTATTTTCCTTTAGAAGGAATTTTTGAGGAACACCTCAAGAAACTAATTCATGAATTTAATCAGGTAAGGATTAAAAGGAAAAAAAGTAAAAAAAATCCCCTGACCAGAAAAGAGTTTGAGGAAAAGGCCCATAGGGAAAGGCTTGAAAGGGAATCAAGGGGGGAAACATAAAAGTAAATTTTATTTCCATTTCTTTACTGCATCAATCATTCTCTGTGAATACCCTGCTTCATTATCATACCAACTCAGAACTTTCACTAAGTTTCCCTGCACCATTGTTTGTTCTGAATCAAATACTGATGAATGAAGATTTCCGATTATATCAGTTGAAACCAATGGCTCTTCAGAGTATTCAAGAATTCCTTTCATTTTTCCTTCCGCTGCTTTCTTCATTGCTGAATTAATTTCTTCAACTGAAGCTTCTTTTTCTAATTCACAAACTAAATCAACAAGCGAACCGTCTGGAACAGGCACCCTAATAGCCATTCCGTTTAATTTTCCTTTTAATTCAGGAATTACTTTTGCAATTGCTTTTGCAGCGCCTGTGCTGGTTGGAATAATGTTTACTGCTGCTGTCCTTGCCCTGCGCAAATCTTTATGCGGAAAATCCAATATGCGTTGGTCTCCTGTATAGGCATGAATTGTTGTCATTAATCCTTTTTTTATTCCAAAAGAATCATGCAACACTTTCACAATTGGTGCAAGGCAATTGGTTGTGCAGGAAGCATTATCAATTATTTTTTCGCCTTTCATTAATGCTTCTTCATTTACTCCTAAAACAATGGATGGAATTCCTTCGCCTTTTGCCGGAGCTGATAATAATACTTTTTTTGCCCCTGCCTTAATGTGCTTTTCACATTCTTCTTTTGTCCTGAAGATTCCTGTGCTTTCCATTACAATATCAATGCCTAATTCTTTCCAAGGCAATTGTTCAGGGTTTCTTTCACTTAAATAAATTGTTTCTTTTCCATTAACTGTGAATCCTTTTTCAGTTTCTTTTAATTCAGCTTCAAGTTTGCCGTGCACTGAATCATATTTCAGTAAATGCATCATTGTTTTTTTGTCTCCTAAATCATTTACTGCAGTCAATTCAATTTCTTTTTCCTTTAATGCCTGCCTGAAAACAATTCTTCCAATTCTTCCGAATCCATTAATCCCAACCTTAACCATTTTAACAACTCCAAATTTTCATTCAAGTTTTAATTATTTTTTCAGTTAATTCTAATTTAAATTTTTTAATTATATTTTTTTTTAATTATTTTTTTTGTTTAATTTAATTTTTTATTCTTTTGTTTTCCTTTTTTAATCTCTTATTTTACTTTAATTATTTTTGTTTTTTCTTTCTGCCTTTTAATGTAATCAATCAAAAACAGAACACACAATTCAATTAATGCAATTGCATATCCTGCCGCAAAGCTCTTTGCAATCCATTTTCCTATTAATGGAATCATGAAAATGATTCCTGCAGTAATTGAATGAAGCACCATATGCTGTTTTCTTTTTGTTTGAGGCAGGTTTTCCCTGTGTTTTTTCAGGTTATTGAATGTTTTTATTGCCGAAAAACCGCATAAAATCAATAACAGCAAAAACATTATCCAGTCGCTGACGGTTTCTCCTGCCAGTGACAGCAGATTGCTTGAAATAAGCTTGACTGCCTCTTCCAGTGTCTGCAATGCATTAAAGCTTGAGGTAAAGAATGCAGCTTCCTTTCTTTTGATTAAGAAAGCATATGTTCCGTTTTGCTTTACAAGAAATGCGATTTTTCCTTCCATGTCAGTAATAAATTTTTCAGTGTTTCCATTTGGCAGTATGACATTTACTTCTGCCCCTGCAACCGGCTTTCCTTCCTCGGTTTTTACTGTGAATTCCTGCCATTCCCCTTTCTGCAGTTCTTTTTTATACTGCACTTCAACTGTTTCCACTTCAAAGCTTCCTTCAAAGTCTTCAAAGCTTTCTTTTGCTGCTTTTAATAAGTGGGTTCCTCCTTCAAGCAGGTTAAATTTAATTATCCCTTCTTCATCGGAAATTAATTCAATTTTTCTTCCTGAAGGATAAGTTATTTCAATATCTGCATCGCTTATGTTTTTTCCGAACAAATCCCTTAATTTAATTTCCCTTACGTCCCCTAAAAAGATTGATTCATTGTAATTGTAATTTACATCAATTTCATTTAACCTTATTTTGACTGTTAAAGTTAAGTTGTTGTCTGCTTCAAGGGATTCAATTATTTCCCCCAAATAATCAACCTGAATGTTCAGGTATTTTTCTCCTGCTTCTGTTCCTGAATAAAGGTTATGGAAATATTCAATTGCTTCATTTGATGCAAGCGAATTGATTTTCTGGTCAATTAATTTGTTCTGGTCAAAATATGTTTTGAAGCTGAATCCATTTGCATCGCTGCCGCCGGAATTGGCTATTTCATAATTTAAATCAAAATAAGTGCCAATCAGAATTGTTTTAGGCAATGAAGTGACTCTTGCATAAAGTTGCGGAATTAATGCGCATCCTTCATCAATAAATCCGTCTCCGTCATTGTCAATGTTATCAAAGCATATTTCCCTGCATTCAAATAATCCTGCAAGCAATTTATCCCATCTTGGCGGCAGATTTTCCCTGTCAGTCCATCCTTTGGAATTATTGTATGCAACCGCATATGATTCAATGGATGTTTCATCATCAAAAGGGCCAATGCTTCCTTTCCATTTTTTTGAAGATTGTTTCTGTAATGAAATAAAGTTGCTGTTATAGTAAAACCTGACTTCATTGATTTCTGTTTCTTGTCCTGAAAATATTTCAACTTCAGCATCAAGATAATATTCCAGGTTTTCTTCATCAAGTCTTGCAGTTAGTTCGGCTGATTTAATTAAGTCAGGCATTTCACAATTCGGATTCTGGGGAAATTGTTCACAGAAGCTTAAGCGGGTTATCAGTATTGGCCCGCCTGTGCCTGTCATTGTTCCGTCATTGTCTGAGAAAGAATAATATGCATCTTTGTCCATTGGAACAATCAAGCCAAGCGGCTGAAGTTCCCTTATATTTTCAAATTCCCTGTGGACTATTGTTTCTCCGTTGTCATAAAATACATCCAGCCACTGGATTCCGCCGTCATCATCAATTATTTTGCTTACATAAATGTTCTGCTGGTCTCCCATGTAAATTAAATGAATCCAGCTGTTTTCCGGTTCTGCAAAAAATATTTTTTTGGATTCACTGGATTCGGTTTCTGTTGCTTTCTTAAATTCAATTGACTGGTTTTGGTCTGAACAAAAAGGATTCAAGGCCATTAAATTGAATATTCTTTTTCCCAAATCATATGAATATTCTTTTCCTTCAGAGTCAAGAGCTTTTATTTTGGAAATAATAACTGTTTTTCCGGTGAACGGCGAAATAATTCCTGTGTAAATATTTGGTCCGCCTGTAAGTTCCTGAGAATACACTAACAGACTTTTCCCTAAAGAATATTCAAATGAAATATTTTCAAGAGAATGCATTGCATTTACATCAGCAGTTATCTGCAGTTTATATAATGCGTTTTCATCATTAATTACTTCTGCTTCAATTCCTGCATTTTCAATCACAACCAGGTTTGGAGTTGAAGGCAATTCACCATAAATCGGAATATTTGAACCGATTCCTTTTTGGCTTCCTTCATCATCCATGAAATTATAAAATGCTTCTTGCCCTTCCTGCAGGGGCACATTCAAAACATCATTTTGTTTAACATTTTCAAATGAATAAGTTTCTGTTTCTGCATCAGTTACAACAAACACATCAACAAATTCAATATCATTGTCATTGTCCAATACATGCACTGCCTGAATGCTTCCCTGTTCATTTATTTGAAGCGTTAATTCTGAAGCGCTGAAAACACTAATGCTCAGCATAAGAAAAAGCAATGTAGTTAAAACAATTTTTTTCATGTTTGTTCCTCCAATGGAATTGTTTGGTTATTTGGCGTGTTTCCTCCGGAAACTGCTTGGGAATTATTTGTTTGATTTGTTGTGCCTGAAGAATCTTCTGTGCCTCTTGTTCTCATTACTGCATAACAAAATGGATTGTCAGAACTCCTGTTCATTATTTCAGTATTCCTGAATATGATATTATTGGTTCTTAAGTAATGCATTCTTGAAAGAAATGCAGGATTTTCCTGGCTTGGATAAAACTGGCTGTTAATCCATTTCAATATAGTTTCCACTAAATGCTCGCGATAAGCAACATCCACATATCTTTCGCAGTCAGAGTACAAATTCATTAAATTGAATTCATATGATGCATAAGGCATGTCTGCTTCAGTTGCTTCAAGAAGATAACTGTTTTGATTTGTCAATCCGCTTAATTCATAAATAAATGCAGTGCTTTCACCCCATCTGGTATCGTTAATTCTTCTGATTTGCTGAAGCAGATTGCTGTTAATTCTAAATGCATAATTCTGCCCTGAATCAGCTCTGAATGCTGTTGCAAGCAAATTCTCATTGTTTAATATTTCGTTATATGAATAAATCCTGTTTTCTTCACTTATAATATTTATTTCCCATTCAAATTCATTGTTTAATTCAAATAATTCATTCACTTGCTTTGAACTGTCCAAAACAATTCTTGCATTATGTTCAGATAAACTGCTTACTCCATTTAAGTCATATGTGAATTCAATTTCTTTTCCTGCATCCAGCCCTGTCGAGGAAAGAGTTTTAACTAAATTGCCGTCAAAGTATATTTCGGTTTCAAACTGCCCTGTCTGTTTTTTTCCTTCATTAACTATTTTTCCTCTTAAAGTAATTTTTTGGTTCTGCATTGCATAAATCGGAGTATTTCCTTCTTTAAAAACTAGGTCAGCATTTTCTTGTTTTATATAAACTATCTCCAGATTGTCTGCTTCATTTGATTCCAGTATTTCTTTTTCTGAATCAAGCCATATTTTGAATAAATCCTGATATCCGAACTGGCTTGCATCAAAATTGTATTGCAGTGAAATTATTTCTCCCTTATTCAGTTTATGGATTGTATCCTGCCAAAGCGCTTGGGTTTTTCCATAAACAGTTACTCTAAATGGATTTCCAACTGATTCAGTTTCAGCAGTAAATGAAACATGCAGCACTGCGCTTTCAAGTTTTCCTTCAGTATAAATAAGGTCAGTTAAATAAGGTTTTTCTGAAAACAGTATATTTGGAATTGAGCCGAATGCCGCTAAAGAAGTGTCTGAATTATTTGTTTCATTGCTTTCAGCAATTGAATTGCTTGGATCAACTTCTGCAGTGAATAATTCGCTTCCATTCCATGCATATGTTTCAGAATCAAATATGATGCTGAAACTAATATTTTTTTGTTCCTGGCTTGCAAGCCCCTGAACTGTTTCAGTATGATTCAAGTAACCCTGCTGGTCAGAAAACATTACTTCAATATTTCCATTAACATCTTTGGTTCCGTTATTTTTAATTATTGCATTAAATTTGACTTCATCATTTTCTAAAAAGAAGGGAGTTCCTGTTGCAGAATTAATTACGCTGAAATCCAAGACAGTTAAATCAATTTCTTTTTCAATTATTTCCTGAGTACATTCTCCTACACAGCAGTAAGTTGTATCTGTTGTGGTAAACAGGCTTTCGCTGCATTCATTCGGCGGAGCGCAGGTGCTCCCCCCATAATCGCTGCAGAAATTTGTTGAACCAGTAGAAATATCAACAGAAAAACTGACTGAACTCATTGAATCATTTCCTGCAGTATCGCTTACATTTACATCAACAGTGTATGATTGCCCGTTCTGCAAGCCAGTGAAACTATATCCTAAATTAGTGCTATTATTAATCCATGCTCCTCCAGTAATTCTAACTTCATAATGGTCAATTGAAACTTCAGCAGCAGTTCCAGTATAATTAACATCAATTTGTGTTGTTCCAATAGAAAGAACCTGTCCTGATGTTGGATTACTAATAGCAACAACTGGATTAGTTTTTGAAAGAAGAATATATTCAGTATTAACTGTTTCTTGATTTCCTAAACTATCATTTGAATTAAAATCAATTGCCCAGTTACCGTCAGTATTAAAGAAAACATTTGAATCATATGTTTGCCATGCACCATAACTTACTGCATTACTTGAATCAGTATCTACTCTGTATTTTGTAATATTACACCCAATTGATTGAGTATTTGCAACAGAATCACTGCAAGTTAATTTTACATTTGCATCCCTATTTTGCCATCCAGTATTAGCATCGCTTGTTGTTGTTGGTGCAGTTGAATCAATTAAAATATAAATTGTATTTGTATCCTCTAAATTATTTGCAGCATCTAATGAATTAAAATCAATTGCATAATTTCCATCTGATTGGAATAATACTGAAGTTATTGCAGCAGTTGTACTTAAACTACAGCCATCTTGTGCTTCACAACTCGCTGTTGGCATTTCTGAACATTCAGTTGCAATTCCTGAACAATTGCCTTTTGCCCAGCTACATATTGCTTGTCCGTTACAAGTTCCTTCTTCTACAAATGATGAACAAGCTGTAGCTGTTCCAGTACAATTTGATGCTGTTTTATTATAATCAGTCCAGTTTCCATAAGTTGTACCAGTATCTGCATTTGAATCAAGTCTGTATTGAGTTAAATAATTTCCTGAAGCTTCAGTAATAGTAAATAATACATTTGCATCAAAATTCTGCCAAATTGCATTATAATCTGCAACAGTAACTGGTTTAATATTATCAATATAAAATGAATTATTGCTTGAATCAGTCTTATTAATGTCATGTGAATCATAAATATTTACATCAATGAAATAATTTCCATCACTAATTCCTGCTACATTAAAATCAATTGAACATCTTTGATTTGTTGACCAGTCAATATCAGGACAAGAATAAAAGACTTGATTAGGATCATTTAAATTTAAATCATTAAATAATTGGGTTTCAAATTCTCCTGCAGTTGAAGAATAATAAACATCAGCAAAAAGTGTGTCACCAGTCCCTTCAGCATCTCTTACTGTAAAATTAATATCTGAATTACTATCTACATTCAATTTATTATTTGAAACATAAGTTCCTGCCTCAGTTGGATAAGTAACTTCAATTGTTGGTTCAACACCATACTCAATTGTATCGCTGACTATTATTTTATTTCCTGCTCTGTCCTTGAATTGAGCATAAACTGGTTTTGCTCCATAATTTGCATTGCAGTCAGCATCAGAACCTAAATCAATTGATTTTGAAGTTGAATAAGTTTCAAATGAAGTGAAAATTTCATTTTCATTCCATTCAAGTACAGTAATATAATCTCCAACATAACCTGTTGCAAGAATATCATTGTCTCCGTCATTATCAACATCTCCAACTATTGCATCATATGGTTCATCTGCAGTTCCAAGATTATAATCAGTATTCCAATTGCTTCCATCCCATTCAATTACTGTAGTAACATTGTTTGTTCCAGCGTATCCTACAACAATTTCATTATTTAAATCATTATCAGGGTCTCCAACAAATACAGAAATAGGGTTTGATTTTACTGCAATATTATAATCACTTGTCCAAGTTGAACCAGTCCAGTTATAAACTCCAATTGATGCGCTATTTAAATTTGCAATAATTAATTCATTTTCTTCATCATTATCTGCATCTCCTACAAAGATTCCTATAGGCGTATTCTGTGCTCCAATAATGATTTCTGCATCCCATCCTGCACCATTCCATTTATGAATGCTTGCAGTTCCAGATGTTGTTGCATTTGTTATAATTATGTCATTGTCTCCGTCATTATCTGCATCAGCAATAAATGCACCAGTTCCATAAACTCCTATTGATAAATTATAATCATTTAACCAACTTGTTCCATTCCATTGGAAAACTGAAACTACTGAAGTTCCGAAATTAGCGGCAATTATGTCATTGTCTCCGTCATTATCTACATCTCCTACTGCAATTCCTTTTGGTTGGTCTTTTGTTCCTAAATTATAATCTGCACTCCAATTTGTTCCATTCCATAAGAAAACAGTTACATTATCGTCAGCTGAATCTTCTACATCTCCAGTATTAGAAACAATTATATCATTTAATCCATCTCCATTTACATCTGCAATCATAACATCTGATGGTCCTGCATTAGTTCCTAAATTATAATCATTGTCCCAGTCTGTTCCATTCCATTGGAAAACAGAAATTGAATTAATGTATGTGTGTACTACAACAAAATCATTGTCTCCGTCATTATCCACATCTCCTATTGCTAAATCTTCTGGTCTGTCCTGTGTTCCTAAATTTAAATCACTTACCCAAGTTTTATTATTGCTGCAGGAAAATTGCATTTGATCACATTCACTTCCTGCATCAGCACAACTCAAAGTTAATGTAAGATTACGTGAAGTAGTATATGCATTTCCTCCGTCAATTAAATTTGTTCCATTTAAAGTAGTATTATCAATCATGAAGCTTGGGCTTGTTTCTGTATCACTTCCTCCGATTGCGTTGATGTCAACCCGGATTGTGTAGTTTGCATCAGAGTATATATTTGTGTCAATATTTAAGTCAATCCCATTGAAAGCACTATTAGTGAAACTGCATTGGTTTGTGGTTTCATTGTTTGCGTCAGGGTCAGAGCAGTATGCTGTTGATTCTAGATTTACATCTGAATATAATGTGTATACTGTTGCTCCTTGAATTAAATAAATGCTTGCATTTAAATCTGATCCACCATCAACTCTTACATTAAAATCAATGCTTCTTTTTCCTGAAACATATGTTCCTGAAACAGGCCAAGTAATATTTACATCAGGATTTGCAATATAATCAATTGTGTCGCTTGCTGTAATGGTTTTTCCTGCTCTGTCTTTGTATTTAACATAAATTGTTTTTGTTCCAAAATCTGTATTGCAATCTGCGCCTGCAGTGCTTAAATCAATTGTTTGTGAAGTTGAATAATTTTCTAATGCAGTATAAGTGGTATTCCATTGGAATACTGATAATGTGTCTGAACCCCAATTAGCTACTACGATATCGTTGTCTCCGTCATTGTCTGCATCTCCGATAAATACACTGTGAGGAGTAGTTTGTGTTGCTAAATTATAATCATTGTTCCATCCTGTTCCATTCCATAAATGAACTGAAGCAGTATTTGAACTTCCATTTGTAAAAACTATGTCATTGTTTCCGTCATTATCTACATCTCCAATATGGGCTATATAAGGATTGTTTTGTGTTGCTAAATTATAATCATTGTTCCATCCTGTTCCATTCCATAAATGAACTGAAGCAGTGCTGGCAACAGGAGAGGTATTGACAGCAACTATGTCGTTGTCTCCGTCATTATCTACATCTCCAACAAATACATTGTAAGCATCTGCTGATGTTGCTAAATTAAAGTCATTGCTCCAATCCGAACCATTCCAAATCCATATTGATATCAGTTTTGAAGTTCTTACTGCGGTAATTATATCATTGTCTCCGTCATTATCTGCATCAGCAACAAAAGTAGAATATACTCGATTTGGAGTTCCTAAATTATAATCATTTATCCAAGTTGTTCCATTCCATTGTAATACAGATGTTGTTTGGTCTCTATAATTTCCTACAATTATATCATTGTCTCCGTCATTGTCTGCATCTTCAATATGAATGTATAATGGTTGGTCTTGCACTGCTATATTATAATCATTTACCCATGTTGAACCAGTCCATTGAAATAGTGAAACATTATCTGTATTTAAATTTGTTACTGCAATATCGTTGTCTCCGTCATTGTCTGCATCTCCAATAGCAACACCTATTGGCGTGTCTACTACTCCTAAATTATTGTCATTTATCCAAGTGCTTCCATTCCATTGGAAAACTGAAACTGTGCTCGAGCCTCTATTTGCTACAACAATGTCATTATTTCCATCATTATCTACATCCCCTATCATTGTGGAATAAGGTGAAGTTTGTGTTCCTAAATTAACATCATTCACCCATCTTTCATTATTTGAACAACTGAACTGCATTTCACTGCATGTACTTCCTGCATCAGAACAACTTAAAGTTAAATCAAGCGAAGTGGATGAAGTTGTTTCTGCTCCTGAATCAATTGAAATTGTTGCTGTTCCTGGAATTGTGTTGTCTATCATGAAGCTTGGGCTTGTTTCTGTATTACTTCCTCCATTGAATCCATTAATATCAATTTGGATTGTGTAATTGTTATCAGAATATAAAGTTGTGTCAATATTTAAGTCAAGTGAATTCAGTATTGCATTAGTGAAACTGCATTGGTTTGTGGTTTCATTGTTTGCGTCAGGGTCAGAGCAGTATGCTGTTGATTCTAGATTTACATCTGAATATAATGTGTATACTGTTGCTCCTTGAATTAAATAAATGCTTGCATTTAAATCTTCTCCTCCGTCAACTCTTACATTAAAATCAATACTTCTTTTTCCTGAAACATATGTTCCTGAAACAGGCCAAATAATATTCACATCAGGTTGAGCTGCAACAATATTAATTGAATCATTTGCAACAACAGTGTTTCCTGCCCTGTCCTTAAATTTTACATAAACAGTATGGCTTCCAATTTCTGAATTACAGTCAACTCCGACTGTATTTAAATCAAATGATTTTGAACTATTATAAGTTTCAAGATTAGTATAACCAGGATCCCATTGAAATACTGAAACAGAATTAACATAAAGATGTGAAACAATAAAATCATTGTCTCCGTCGTTGTCTGCATCTCCAATGAATGCTGCTTCAGGCCTGTCTTGTGTTCCGAAATTGCTGTCAGTCACCCAGGTGCTTCCATCCCAGTGAATTACTGAAACATAGTCCCCGACATACCCTGGAGCCAGTATGTCATTGTCTCCGTCTTCATCCAAATCCCCTAAAGCTATTCTATATGTAGCGGAAATTATTCCAATATTATTATCCATTACAAAAGTGCTTCCATTCCATTCAATTACTGTAACTGCAAGAACTGATCTGTAAGAAACAAGTATTTCATTTAATGAATCATTGTCTGCATCCCCAACAATAACCGAACTTGGCTCTGTGCCGTCCCCAGTTCCAATATTGTAGTCATTATCCCATTCTGATCCATTCCATAAATAAATTCCAATTGTATCATCATTGAAATTTGCCACTACTATATCGTTGTCTCCGTCGTTGTCTGCATCCCCAATAAATACCTCAGAAGGGTAATTTCCTGCACCAAGAATAAAATCTCTGTTCCATGTGCTTCCATCCCATAAAAATACAGTAATATTGTATGGCTCATATACATCTGCGATTATTATGTCGTTGTCTCCGTCATTGTCTGCATCTCCCACAAATACTTCTTGTGGGGAATCTACTGCAGTCAGGTTTAAATCACTTGTCCATGTGCCTCCGTCTCTTTGATGTACCGGAATTTGATTGCTGTTTACATTTGCAACTATTATGTCGTTGTCTCCGTCATTATTTGCATCTGCAACAAATACTGCTCTTGGGGTGTTGTTTGTTCCTAAATTATTGTCATTTGTCCATGTGCTTCCATTCCATATATAAAGCTGGATAATGTTTTCACTTGCATTCACTACTGTAATGTCATTGTTTCCGTCACCGTCAACATCTCCAATAAATCCTTCACCTGCCCCTGTTCCTATTGAAAGATTGGTGTCATTCACCCAAGTCGGTGTGTTAGAACAACTGAACTGCATTTCACTGCATCCGCTTGCAGCATCACTGCAGCTTAATTCAAGTGAAAGAGTTGAGTTAGTTGTCTCTGCTGCCCCGCTGTCAATTGAAATTGTTGCAACATTCGGAACAGTGTTGTCAATCATAAAGCTCTGGCTTGAAGAAAATGAATTAAAGTCATCATCAGTATATGCATTCAAGTCAAAAAAATAATTTCCGTCTGCATAAGAACTAGTGCTGATATTCAAATCAATCCCATTGAATATTGTGTCAATAAATTTGCATTGATTTGTTGTCCCCCCGTTGGTATCAGGATTAAAGCAATAATTTGAATTATTTAAATCCTTGTTCAGCATAATTGCATTAGTCATTGACCCTGCACTGGCTGAAAGCCATAAAGAAAAAGCAACATTTGAATCATCTGACTGCAGAACATTAAAATCAAATGACCTGTGCCCTGAAATATATGTTCCTGAAACAGGCCAGACAAAAGTAACTGTCGGAGGAACAGTGCTTGCGAGTATATTTATTGAAAGCAGAAGAAAAAACAAAATAAAAACTGTCTTTATTGTCCTATAGTTCATTGCTTTCCTCTCGCCCCTAAATCTTATCAAATCAAGCTACTATTTACTATTATCTTCTATAAATTAATTGTATATATTAGAAATGCTTTAATTAAAAAACTATTCTTATTAAATAGAAAATTATTACTTTTATGTGATTTTATGTTTGATATAATTTCAATTGGTTCAGCAACAGAAGATGTATTTGTTTTCATTCATCCGCAAATTTTTAAAGGAAACATATGTTTGGTTCCCGGCTCAAAAGTTGAAGCAGATGAAATGAAAACCTTTACAGGCGGAGGGGCAACCAACACTTCAGTCGGATTTAGCAAAATGGGTTTAAAAACAGGAATAATTGCAGTAATTGGAAAAGATAATGCTGGAATTAGAATCCAAAAAGAATTAAACGAAGAAAAAGTTTCAACAAAAAATTTGATTATTTCAAAAACAAAAAAAACCCATTATTCAGTAATTCTTACCGGATTTCATAGGCAAAGGGTTGTTTTGACTTACCGCGGGGCAACAGGTTCAATGCAGGATTTAGGCGGAATTAATTGGGGCAAAATAAACACAAAATGGATTCATCTTTCTTCACTTCATGGAAGCTTTGATTTAACCAAAAAAATAATCAATTCATTTCATTCAAATAAATCAAAAATTTCATTTAATCCAGGAAAAACAGAATTAAAGAATGGATTAAAGAAATTAATTCCTTTATTGAAAAAAATCAACATTTTATTAATTAATTCCGAAGAAGCAAAAATTTTAACTGGAAATGAAAACATAAAAAAGAATCTGAAATTAATTCAAAAACATTGCTCAATAGTAATAATTACGGATGGGCCAAAAGGGGTTTACTGCTTTGACGGCAAAAAAATGCTTTTCCATGATACATTTAATTTCAAAGTATTGGATGCCACAGGCGCAGGGGATTCATTCAACACAGGATTTGTTTCAGGGTTAATTAAGGGAAAACCAATTGAAACAGCGCTCACATGGGGTGTGGCTCAATCGCAATCAGTAATCCTTCATTTAGGGACAAAAAACAAGTTATTGACAGAAAAAGAACTGCTTGAATTTATTAAAAAATACAAAAAGAAAGTTAAATTAAAGGAAGTAAATTGATTATTGTTTAATTCAAACAAACTGCTCATACTTGTCTTTATTAAATCTATACAGGAATTTTTTTATTTTTGTTCCTTTGAATGAATACTTTTTCAATACATCCATTTTTTCGCCGATGAATTCATTGAAGTGCTGGTTTTGTGTTGAATCCATTAAAACAAACTTTCCATGGTATTCAGTTATTACAAATGCATGGCTTCCCAAATCATCCATTTCCGCTATTACCACTTCGGCATTTTTATCCCCTAATCCTGAAAGAATAGAACACAGCAAAACAGCCTGGTCTTCATCATCCCCGATTTTATTTTTCATCATTTCTGTAGGGGTCAGCCAGAAATTAATCCCTATTTTCGATTTAACAAATTCAATTTCGTTCTGGATGAATTCAAATGCTCTGCGGGCAGTAACCAGATAATCCCTTTCAAAAAAATATCCGTCCAGCTTGAATTGATTTGTCAGCCCCTGAACAGTCAAATCATCAGGATTAACCAATGCCTTCAGTTCCCCGACAGTTTTTTTCTCAAAATCATTGATTATTTCAGAATATTTCTCAAGAAGGACATGATAAAGCAAAAACAGGCTTTCTTCAGGGTTTTTTGTTTCAACAAGGCTTCTCTGCCCTTTGGAAACAAGCATTTCCTTTTCCTTCAATTCCCTGATTTTCTTCTCCAGTTCCTTAACTTTTTCGCTTAATTCCTTATTTTTCTTCATTAATGTTTCAGAATCAGGCATTGAAAGAAATTCAAGCTGTTCAGTCAATTCACTAATCTGATTAAGAATCTCTTTTTTTCTTTCTTCTTCAGAAGCAATTGAAAGCTCCTGTTTCAATGCCTCAATTGCGCGAAAAACAGATTGTTCTGCATCAGTCCTGCTAAAGGAACCATGAACCATAAAACTGCCTCAAAAGCACATATTACTAGAAACAAAACAAATATAACACATATACATAACCTATTTTCGCTATTTTTATGCTAATTTTGCTTTCTTGGGCAGGCAGAAAGCAATGTTTTTTTGGTAATTTTTCGCTGAAATTAGTATTTTTTCTCAAAAAACAGGAAAATCTGTTTTTTGCCAATAAAATGCCCATTCTACTGGCTATTTTAAGTCAAATTAATAAAAATCCATTATACATAACTTGTTTTGCTAAAACTCTTTTAGTAAAAAAAAGAATTTTTTAGCATTACTGCTTCAACTTTTTTGCCTGCTATATACTGTTTTGCCCTGTATTTTTCGTTAAAAGAAGGGTTGTTAACGCAATTTGGTTTATTTTCTGAGTTTTTTATTAGAAAACCCATATGTTAGTTTAACTTTTTCTATGTGTTTTTTCATTAATCCGAACTGTTTTCATTACTTGTGTTTTCAGTGTTTTCTATGTTTTATTTTAATGTGTTTTTAGTTTGCATTGTTTGGTCTAATGGTTTAATGCATTAAATGGTCAAAAACCCCAACCAACAAGCAGTTTTTTCGTTTTTTGCCTTAAATTTAAGGTTTTTTCAGGGTAATTTTATGTTATTCTGCTGTTTTTTGGCTATTATTGTGGTTTCTGCAGTGTTTTTATGGCTTATTGGTTGTTTTAACGGAGTTTATTTATTTTGAAAAACACGAAAAAACAAGTATACATAACCTATTTTATTGTAATTCTAAAAAATTCGCTTTTTTTAAGAAACGGTAAAAATTATAATAAGTTCTAAGAACCATTTAGTTTGTGACTAATATCTTTATTTTTCATGGTACTGCAGGGTTTCCTGAAGAGAATTGGTTTCCTTGGCTAAAGAAAAAATTGGAATCAATTAATTGTGAAGTACTTGTTCCTCAGTTCCCTACTCCTAAGGGGCAATCCCTTGCAAACTGGTTCAATGTCTTTGAAAAATATAATAATTTTTTTAATTCTAATACAATTTTAGTTAGTCATAGTCTTGGAGGGGCGTTTTTACTCCGTGTTCTAGAAAAAACCAAAATTAAAGTAAAAGCCGCGTTTATAGTTTCTGCTCCGGTCGGAGTTTTACCAATTAAAAATTATATTGCTGATTTGCCTTTTATTAAAGAACCATTTGATTGGATTAAAATAAAAAAAAATTGTCAGAAGTTTTATGTATTTCATTCAGATAATGATTCTTTTATATCTATTGGAAATGGAATAAAAATTGCAGAAGAACTTGGAACAAAATTAATTGTTGTTCCAAAAGCAGGTCATTTTAACAAAACTGCAGGCTATATTAAATTTGATTTGTTATTTGAAAAAATAAAAAATGAATTGAATTAAACTTTCTTTTTTCTTTTCTTTTCTTCTTTTATTTAAATTTATATATTAGTTAGTTGTTGTATTAATATTACTTGGAAAAAGTTTTAGGCAAGAAATTTTATTTGCGGGTGTTTTTTTTTGGGGTTTGCTGACAGCATTAAGGGTGTTTGGAATTCATTGAATGACAAATGGTATGGTTTTTTGGATGCATTGGATGCAAAAAAAATTCCTGTGTATTCGGTAATTGATCCTATTGATAAAGTTGTTCCAAGCCTTGCTGTTTTTCTTGGCTTATTTATTGTAATTCTTCTTGGAATTGTTTTTCTGGTATTTTTTTCCGGCCCTGGGCTTGTTTCAGTTGAATTCAGTGTTGTTGATTCTGATGGAAACCCGATTGAAGGGGCATTAATTGTTTTGGAGCAGGAAGCAATTGAAGAAAAAGGTTTTGCGGGACTGGAAAAAGAATTAATTTCTGATAAAGAAGGCATGGCTTCAGAAATGCTTTTTCCTTCAGAAGTAAGCGTAACTGTTTCAAAGAAAGGATTCAATTCTTTAAAGGAAACTTTTTATCTGGATGAAGGGGAAAGGTTTTTTGAATTAGTATTGGAGGCAGAAGGCCCTGCATTGGATAAGGTGCAGATTTATTTAAAGGATTCTGAAACAAGGGCAACAATTTCAAAAGAGGTCGGACTTTCCTTTAAATGCTCTAAAGGAACTGCGCCAAGGGAAAAAAAAGTTTACAATGGCTCTTATTCTGTCCTTGTCCCTGAAGGCTGTGGTGAATTGTTTGTTTCAACTTCAAGCGAGTATTATTACCCTAAAACAGATGTTGCTTTGAGTTCAGCGCTTGAAACAATTTATCTTGATTTGAATGAAAAAGAAACCCCTGACAACACAGCCAGTTTGGCTTCATTGAAAGTTGTTGTTTCTGATTTAAGCGGAAATTTTGTTTCAGATGCATTGGTTTCCTTATCAGAGCAGGTCAATGGCCTGCCTGGAAGAAGTGTTGCTTCAGGCTCTACCGATACTTCTGGAGTGAAGCTTTTCTCTGATTTGGCTGCAAACAAAACTTATTCTGTTGACGTATACCATGCAGAATCAGGGGCAAGAAATTCAAAATCAATTTTTTTAGGAGAGGATGCATTTGAAACAATTTCATTTGAACTGGATTTAACTGCCCCAAAAAAATACATTTACCTGAAATTTGTTGATTTTAATTCATCTGCAGTTGATGAAGTAAAAGTGCATGTTTTTCAAAACAAGCAGAAAGTAATTTCTGATTTATCCAATGAATCAGGGGAAGTTAAAATTGCATGGAATGGAACTGATGCCAATTTAGGGGTTCTGGCTGAAAAGCAGGGATTTATTTCAAAAGTAATTGCGCCAATTGAATTAAAGTTTGAAAATGAATCCTATCAGGAAACTCATCTTATTGCATCTGATGAAAATAATTCAGGAAATGCATTGGTTAAGGTATATGAAGATCCAACGCAGGGAGAAAATACTGTTCCTGGAGCAATGGTTTATTTGTTTGATTCATCAATTGAATTTGCGCCTTATGGCTTTGCCCAGTCAGATGATTCAGGAAAGGCATTTTTTGAATCTCTTCCTTTAAATGATTATTATGCCTTGGCTGTATTCACTGATGTTTCAGGCAAAAGCAGTGAAAAAGAACTGAAGAAAGGAGAAACAACTGAGTTCATTGTTTATCTGGATAATAAGGCAGAGGTTTCCCTGATTTTTTTAATTGAAGATGTTTACGAGGTTGCTGTAGGGGATGCGGTAATTGATTTGTTTGATGCCTCTTTAAATGAAACAATTGAACAGCTTGAAACTGATTCAAGCGGTTTAAGCGAGGAAATTTCTTTGCCTGTCGGAAGCTATTATGTTAATGTTTCAAAAGAAGGATTTATGGATTCAGTAAGATTATTGCCTGATTATGCAGGAAACCAGAATTATACTGAAATAATCAAATTGTATCCAAATGGATTTGTGGACAGACCTGAACTGTTTTTTGAAGGATATTATTCTGCAAAAAATATAGGAAATTATTTGGATGGATTAATTGAAAAAAACAAATCATATTACGGAATTTTTTCTTTTGTAATTCCTGAAAATGAATATGCTTCCCAGATGGCGCATTTCAGGATAGACCAGGACCAGTTCCTTACTGCTGAAGAATCAGAAGTGATTTTAACCAAAATATCTGCTTCTGGTTCAGGAGTAAGCTATGTGTTTGATTCATTTGATTCAAGTGATTTGTTCAAGACTTCAGGGGCCTCTTCAGGGCATGAATTCAAGTCAGCCAATGTAAAATACTCTGTTTCAGGAAAAGTTTATTCAATTTCAACAAAGTTTTTTGTCCGTTCAAGGGCGCATGAAGGATTGCCCAAGGTTCCGTTGTTCCATAAAACAAAGGTTTTCTCAGAGCCGGAAGAAGAATCAGAATTAAAAAAAGAGGAATTCCTGATTGCTTCATGCGATTCCTGCACTGCGGAAAGATTCACTTATTCATTCATGCTTGATGGAGAAAATTTTTCCCCTGAATCATCAATCAAGCCTGCCTTGCTTGTCGGAAGAGAGCATGCTCTGGGTTTCAGTATAATGAATGAAACTGGTGCTGACCAGGAAAATCTGAATTTAATTATTGTTAATGGAAATAATGGATTGGGGTTTTCTGAAGGAGATGAAAACTCGGTTCTGGATTTAAGCGAAACCGAATTTTATGTAGGCGATTTAGGGGAAGAGGAAATATTTTCAGATGAATTGAATATAATTCCTTTAATTGATTCTGATTTAACTGATGTAATGCTTGATTTGGATTCATCCTGGCATGCAACTGATTTCAAGGTAATTTCATTCAAGGTTCTGCCTGAACAGGAGCTTGCTTTAATTGTTGACCAATCAGAATTCGGATTGAGGGACAGGCAGTTAAGCTATTATCTGTCGGGAAAAGTCCATGCAGGAGGATTAGGCGCGCCAATAAAAAACGTGGCAATTTCCTTTACCCACACTCCAGTTGATTCAGGAACTGAACTTCATGAATCAGCTTTAACTGATGAAAACGGGTTTTTTGAAATAACAATTAACCAGCCATTGTTTTCCCCTGCTCCCTTAATTGTTTCAGCCGAAGCAGCAGGATACCAGGATGCAGAAGTTGAAGTGCCTGTAAAGTCAGGGGAAAGTTTCCCTGAAACAGGTTTGCCTGAATGCATTGATATAATCCCTGAATCAGGGGAAATTCATTTGACAAAGCTTGATTTTGCAAAAGGATTCACTTTAACCAATAACTGTGAGCAGAAAGCAGAGGCAAGGCTTTCAACTGTAAGCACAAGCGACTTGAAAATTTCTTTGAATGAATCTCCTGCAGAATTTATTGAAGGACAGCATTTCTTTTTAGAGCCAGGCGAAGAAAAAAAAATAATTATTCAGCCGAATATTTTTTTGGGAATTCATCCGATTAACCTTGAATTGATTTTAAAAAATCCTGAAACCGAGGATTTGCTTTTTACCGAATCATGGACTGTATTTATTGACCCTTATGGAGAAGACAATTTTGATTTAATCGGAAGAAGCGATTACCGCCAGAGATATGAATTCAGCTTATTCAATTCAATTGATGAATTAAGGGCAAATTACAAATATGGGTTTCCTGATTATCTTTCAACCAACTGCAATTACCTGAATTTAAATGAATGCCCTCCATGGGCGCTGATTTTCAAGCCGAATGGAAAATCATTCACTCAAGGAAATTTAACTGATTATGAGGAATTCACTAAAGTAATACCTGTTTACAACAAGGTTTTCTTTGAACAGGCATGGCCGGGAATTGGATTGGATGCAGAAAGAACCGGAATTCTTGCAGATGCAACAAAAAATAAAAATCCTTTCAGTTCATTTTTATCCCTTGACAATGAGTTACAGGAATTTTCATTAATTAAAATCGGAATCAATGGAATTGATTTGCAGGATGCAGAAGGAATTGAACAGGAAATAACTGAATTAAAATTAAAATTAACAGTAAATGAAGACTCTGGTTTGAATGGATTTGATTTATACCATTACCTGAATATTTCCTGGAGTGAAGAAGAGCCAAGTTCAATTCCATTGGAATTAACTCCTGGTTTTGGGCAGGTTCCTGATGACTTAATTTATTCTTATAAAAACAGTTCAGAAGAAGCATATTCACATACAGGAATTAATTCAGAAGGAAAAACTATTTTACTTGATTTATTGGCTGAATCAGGAATTTCAGTTAAAGGAATTTATTCATTTGCATTGATTCCAACCCATGGAAGCATGGAATTCTTTTCAGCAGATTCCTCAATTCTGCCTGTGTGTTTGATTCTTAATGGAAAAGAATATTGCGGAAAAGAAGGTTGGAAAGAAATAACAGGAGACTGTTACATGGATGCAAGTGGTTCTGGAAGAAGCTTTGCAAACCCTGAAGACCCTGCTGATGGAAGCCTTTACTGGGGGCAATATGATTCAGTGCAGGATTTAAGGGATGCATGGAAGCCTTACTGTGGCTACTGTTGTGCTTTTGAAGGATGCCCTTCAGAAGAAGAAAACCCTGACTTATTTTGTTATGGAGATGCAAGAAAATTTTATTATAATCCGGATGGTTCATTAAAAGAAGGATTATTTTATGTTGATAGTTGTCTTCCATTTTTTGCAGACTGTTCAAATGAACCAAGAGTTGACTGGACTCCTTTTGTAAAAATCGCAGGAACTCCTGAAGCATTCAATCCGATTAAGCAGGAAATGGCTGAATCATGCATTCC
>JBDRGO010000011.1:0-10261 GCA_043817715.1 Candidatus Iainarchaeum sp.
CATTACTATTTGAATTGGAAAGTCAAGGGAGTTAAGGAAATCTTTAAATGATAAAATTATTGCATTCTGTTGTTCTTTTGATAAAATAGAAAAATTAATTGGATGAATTTGAATTATTGCTAATGCTTTTTTTGTTTTTAAAAAAACTGTGTCTGAATCAATTTTTTTTACTTTCAAAAAAGCATTTAATTTTGGGTCAAAATAACCTCTTGGTTTAAAAGAAAAAACAAAACTTAAAGCAGACTTTAAGTGTTCTAATAAATTAAAAAAAGCAAAACCAATCGCAATTAAACCAAAAACAATCATTGCAATAATTTTTACTTCAAAAATAAATGGAGTTTTAATGAAAATAATCCAGTCAATTATTCCGAATAATCCCAGCCAAATCATTTGTTTAAAACTTAAATTGAATGCGATTTTTTCCTGATAACGCAGGTTTTGAGGAATTTCGTAACTTATTTAAATCACTTCGGGTAATGTTTTTGTTGTGAGTTCTTTGTATAGATTAATTTCTAAGCATTCTGCTTTGCCGGAAGAGGCTAAAAGAAAGTTTTTTCCTGATAAAGAGGAATTTGTCTCTGGAAAGCTCCATCTTCGCGCTTTGGCTGAGGGAAATAAATTGTTGGCATGTGTTGTTTTTTCAATTGATAAAGATAATAATTGTTTTATAGAGAGTACAGATAATTTTGGGCACTCTTCACTAAAATTTTTTAAGGAACATAAATTAACGCCAATTGTGGAGTGAACCCCTTTTACCGGACAGTAAGTTAAGCGACTATCTCCTTTAATATTTTTTGTTCGAATTCAGTTGGTGGCTGGTAGCCAATAGCTGAATGTAATCTTTTTTTGTTGTATACTTCCTCAATAAAATGTTCAATGTTTTTGAATGCATCGTTGATTGTTTCATATTCGTTCATGTAAACTTCTTCGTTCTTCACTGTTTTGAAGAATGATTCTGCATGAGCGTTATCGGTTGGTGTTGCTTTTCTGCTCATGCTTATTTTGATTTTATTTTCTTCAAGTTTGTTTGTGTATTCGTTTGAACAGTATTGTGTTCCTTGGTCTGAATGATGAATTAATCCAGTTAAGTCAGTTCCTTTACGTTCATGCAAAGCCATGTTTAGTGCATTCAAACATAATTGTGTTTGCATGTGTTCTTGCAAATCCCAGCCTAAGCATTTTCTTGAAAATAAATCAATTATTGTTGCTAAGTAAACAACTCCGTTTTTCAAATAAATGAATGTAATATCTGAAGCCCAAACCTGATTTATAAAATCAACAATGAACCCTTTAATCAGGTTTGGATATTTTTTCAAGTCATGGTTTGAGTCAGTAGTTATTTTGAACTTTTTCTTTTTCTTGCATAATAACTGGTTTTCTCGCATGATTTTAAGGACTTTTTTATGATTCACTTTAATCTTTTGTATGTGTAAATCTGCTGTTACTCTTCGATAACCATATTTTCTGGTTCTGCCAATAACTTTTTTGATTTGATTTAATGTTTCCATATCTGAATCTCTTTTTGGTTTTTTAATCCAATCCAAATAACTGCTTTTGCCAATATTCAAAAGATTACATGCTGAAACCAAATCAATGTTTTCACGTTCAGTTTTAATATTTTCATACAACATTTCTTTCACCTGTTTTTTTTTAACTCCGTTAACTTTGCCTGCAGGTTAGCATTCACTTTTTTAACAAACTCATTTTCCAAATACAGTTGACCTATTTTTCTTTCCAGTTCAGCATTCTTTGCTTCCAACTTCCAAGTATTGCCTTTACCAGCAAAAGCCTCTGTTGGATTTGAATCATATTCTTTTTTCCAACGATAAATTAAATCCTTATTCAAATCATATTCCCGACAAACCTGTGCCGATGTTTTACCAGACTCAATCTCCTGCAAAACAGACAACTTAAACTCTTTTGAAAAATTTTTCCTTTTACTCACACACAATCCTCCTTTTGATTATTACACCAAAAGTCGCTTAACTATGTGTACGGAATTAGGGGTGCAGTCCATTGAATGCGTAGTCCAGGAATGAGAGCAATGAAAAATATTCAAAATGCAGCAGCTAAAGGATGGCAAACAAGGGCAAACAATATTGAGCCAAAAACTCCAGAACAACCAACAACCTCCGACCCTAAAAATCGCCAAAGAGCTAAAATACCTACTCAAAAAGAAGAAAAGAAGTAAATTTAAGGCTTCTTTTACTTTATTTTTTTCATGTTTGAATTAAATGAAAGCATTCCGTTGAAGGTTGCAGTGATTTTATTTATTTTTATTTCAGCAATTGCATTGCTTGGATGGGCGATTGATTTTTTAAATGTGAGCAGGCTAAGCAATTTGTTTTCAATTGCTTCACCAATAGGAGTTATTGCAATTTTATTAATGCTTGTTTTAGGCGGGTTTTATTTATTCAAGACAGGGATTGAAGTGACAAAAGGATTGATGAAATGAGGAAAGGGTTCGGAAGAAGGGTTGATGATGTAATCAATGAAGCGGATATTTTATTTGAAATCATTGACGCAAGGTTTGCGGAATTGATGAGAAATGAATCATTGGAGGAAAAAATCAGGGCAAGGGGAAAAAAACTTGCATTGATTCTGAATAAATCTGATTTGGCTGAAAAAAAAACAATTGAATGAAATAAAAAGAAAAACCGGAAAAATTCCATGCATATTTGTTTCAGCCAAAGAAAGAAAAGGAATCAGAAAAATAAGAGAATTAATCGGAATTCTTTCAAAAGGAAGGAACACAAAAATCGGCTTCATTGGCTACCCCAATACAGGGAAAAGCTCGGTAATCAATGCATTGAAAGGAAAAAAAGTTGCTAAAACATCAATTAAGGCAGGATTAACGAGGGGAGAACAGTTTTTCAGGCTAAGCGATAAAATAAAATTAATTGATTCACCAGGAGTGATTCCAATGGATGAATTTGATGAATCAAAATTAATATTGTTTTCGGCAAAAAGCCCTGAACAGGCAAAGGACCCTGAATACTGCGGGGAATACTTGATTGAATACCTGAAAAAGAATTTTCCGGAAAAATTAAGGAAAATGGGAATTAAAGACACTGAAAAAGAAGCAGAGGAATTATTGGGTGAAATTGCTTTCATTAAAAAGAAATTAAGCAAAGGCGGAAAGCCTGATGTGAATGCGGCATCAAAAATCATTCTGCTTCAATGGCAGAAAGGAATGCTTTGAAATTCAGTTCCCTGAAAATTCAATAAGAGGGCTCTGTAGAAATGCTTTACAAAGAACAAAAATTCAATTCATAAAATTCATTTATTCAGGAATTCAAAGCAATTTAAATTTCTTGCAGAAATTTAAAGCTTTAAATTTGCTTTGCAAATTTAAATCAATTTAAAATTCAATTTTGCGGAATTCTACAAAGCCCAATAAAAGAAAAATTTAATTAACCAGTTAATTCTTTTATTTTGTAATGATTGAATTAAACAAGAAACGCAGGAAAGTATTCTATGGATTTGCAGCAGTTTATGTTGTAATGCTTCTGGCCCTGGGATGGCTGTTTTTTTTAAGCCCTGGAATTGAATTAACTGAAGAAATAAATTCAGGAGGAAAAACAGTTTATGCAGTAAACCAATCAGGCAGGATTCAGAACAATGTTGAAGTGTATTACTTCATCAATGAAGAAAAAATTATTGTAAAAAAAATTGATTCAATGAAACCAGAGCAAATTATTGAAATTGATTTAAGTGAATTTCAGGAAATGGATTCAATTCAATTGTTTGCCGAAGCTCCATTCCATAATGCTTTCTCCAAAATAATTCCGCTTCAATCCAGTTCATTTGAACTGAATTACAGGATAAAAGCGCCTACATTAAATTTTACCGGAACCCCTGTAGAAGTGAATTTAGTGATTGAAAACAAGGGAAAGGCAATTGAAGGAATAAAATTAAGCGAAACCCATGACAATGAAGCACTGCGCGGGGAAAACGGGGTAAAAACAATTTCAGTTTCCAAAAACGAGTCAAAAGAAATTGCTTTTCTGTTCACTGCACTGAAACCAGGCAAAACAGAAATCATTTTTAATGTGCAGACACCCAATAATACTGAAGAATTAAAGCACGAAATATTTATTTCCGAGGGATGAAAATGGATAAAGGAAAAGAAAAATCAGTTATTGCAATAATCCAGCAAATGGTAAAACAAGGCGCAGAAGAAGAAGAAATAGTCAAATCACTGATTGAATTAGGCGTGGAAAAAGAACAGGCAAAAAGATTATTATTATTAGGGCAGGCAAATACTTTTGCATTGCTTCAAGGCGAAATAAAAAAAATGATTGCAGAAGAAATTGAAAACCAGACCCCCTTAATCCAGAAAACAATTGAAGAAAAAAGCATTAAAGCCTCGGCTGAAATTGAAAACAAAATAAAGGAAACAAGCCAGAAAGAACTTCAGGCAATGGAAAATGAAATCAAGAGAAAATCAGCCAATTTCCAGAAAGAAATTGATGAAAAAGTAAAGGCATCCACGGAAATAACCACAAAAACAAAGGACAAATTAAATGAATTAGGCGAAGCAGTAGGCAAAGTCGGAATGGATTTAAATGAATTAAAATTATCCGGAATCGGAAAACGAAACCAATGGATAAGCATTATACTGGTTGTATTAGGAATTGCTTTCTTTGCATTTGATGCATATCTTTTCCTGACGCAATTCAGCGGAACACTTTCAACAGATTCATTGATTATAACCATTGTATTTGCAATGATTGGAATAAGTTTAATGTTTGTGGCAACGTTGATTTAAGGGATAACATGAGCCAAGCAAAAGAACTTGTTTGCTCTTTAATACAAGAAATAAAACAACTTTATTCTGGAAAAAATAAATAAAGAAAAAACATTTGAAAAAATGAAAAAAGAATCAGCGTAATTCATCATATTTCCTTAATTCATTTAATGCATTCTCTAAATGGATTTTTTTCCTTAAAGATTTCTCTTTTTCATGGAGCTTTTCCAGAGTATTAATTATTTCTTCTAAAACAATCATTTTTTTTCACTTCATTAAAATTACATTATAAAAGGAATTTAAAGCAGCGCTTTACTGTTTTTCATTCATTAATCCTTTCTGCAAACCCAAAACAACTTCCAAAGATTTGCCTTTTTTTTCGGCTTTATTCCAGGAAAGAATATAATTTTTTTCACTTTTATTGAAGTCTTCAGGATTTAAAAAAACCCATTCAGTCCTGTTTTTTTTCCATCCAATTACCGGAATGAAATCAGCTGTTCTGCTCCATGAAATCAATTCATCCATCTGGCCCTTTGCCAAATGCAGGTAATCTGAATCCCATGCCTTTGCTTCAACTGCCAGTTTAATGCCTTTTCCTAAAATCAATAAATCAGGAGCAGGAAGGCTTGTGGAACCGCTTCCTGCAGTACGGGTTGCAACAAAGCCTAAGTCAAATACCCTGTGAATCAGCTTTCTTTCGGCATTAGAGCCTTTGGCATAGGTTTTCATAAACTCACGTTTTCTTTTATAAATGTGTCCCTTTCAATTAATATATATTATTTCAAATGATTTATAATTGAATTATTTGAAATCAAATCAATTAGGACTTAATTTAATTGAAAATTGTAAATTAAATAATTTAAATAATTGATGAATTAGAGTTAACGGCTTTAATTGAATTGAAAGGATTAAATTTTAATGGCTCAATCAATAATTGAACTGCAGGCAACTCCCAATGCAAAAGAGTTCTCTGTCCAGGGCTTTGATTCCTGGAACAAATTATTGAAAGTGAAAATCAAAGCAGTTCCTGAAAAAGGAAAAGCAAACAAAGAGCTCTTGAAAGAATTAAGCAATTTATTTGAATGCAAAGTTGAATTAATTAAAGGAACAAAATCAAGAAAAAAAACAATTAAAGTCCATTGTCCACAGCAAAAAATCAATTCAAAGCTGAAAAAACTCTAATTCTAACAACTTTTTTAGAAAAAAAGTTGGCAAAAAAAAGAAAAAAATTAAAAAGGAGATGACAGTATGGCAAAAACATATTTAAACACAACAAAGTATTTAGTAAAATTAAAATTTGAAATCCAGGGAATCGTGGATAAAGAAGACATTATCGGAGCAGTATTCGGCCAAAGCGAAGGATTGCTTGGAGAAGAAATGGATTTAAAGGAGCTTCAGAAAAGCGGAAAAATTGCAAGAATTGAAGTTTTTCCAAAAACAGACAAAGGAAGTACATCAGGAGAACTGCACCTGCCTTCTTCACTGGATGCAGCACAAACCTCTTTGCTTGCAGCAGCAATTGAATCAGTTGAAAAAGTCGGCCCATGCGAGGCAAAATTCGAAATAACTTCAATGGAAGATGTAAGAAGCCAGAAAAGAGACCAGATAAAGGACAGGGCAAAAAGTCTGCTGAACAAATTCTTAAGCAATACAGAATCAGACGCAACAATAATGGCAGAAGAACTAAGAGAAAGCGCAAGAACACTTAACATTATTTCTTACGGCAGAGAAAAACTTCCAGCAGGGCCGGAAATAGACATAAACAAAGAACTCATAATAGTTGAAGGAAGAGCCGATGTATTGAACTTAATCAAGGCAAGCTATTCAAATGTAATAGGAATGCAAGGAAGCCAGATTCCAAAAACAATCATTGACTTAACCAAAACAAAAACAGTCACCTTATTCATTGACGGAGACAGAGGCGGAGAACTTAATGCAAGAAAATTAATCAGTTTAGCAAAAATTGAATTTATTGCAAAAGCCCCAGACGGAAAAGAAGTTGAAGAACTGACAAGAAAAGAAATAAACCAGGCATTAGGAAAAAAAATGACTTTACAGGAATATCTTGAAAAAAAACCAAGAACACCAATTGCAAGAACAAGAACCCTGACAGCAAGAACTCCAAGAACAACAACAAGAGAATTTGAAAAAAGAATCCCTTCAAGAGGAGGAGAATACAGAAAAATCACGCCTTCAATAGGATTTGAACGAAGAAACCCGCCAAGAGGAATTGAAAGAATGCAGTTTATTCCAAGGGCAGTCCCACCAACACCTGAAGAAACAGCCAAATTCAAGCCAATAATGAATTCACTTAACGGAACCCTTAAGGCAAAAATATTCAGCAAAGAAATGAAAGAATTAGGGGAAATGCAGGTAAGGGAATTAATTGAAAAAATAAATAAAACACAAGGAATTGATTCAATAGTGTTTGACGGAATAATAACCAAAAGGCTTGCGGACAAAGCAGATGCATTAGGAATCAGCTACCTTATTGCGGCAAAAAAAGGAAAACTGGAAAACAACAAAGTAAAAACAATTGTAATGTAAAAAAACTTTTTCTTTAGAAAAGAAAAAGTTTGCAAAAAGAAAGTAAAAAAGCAAAAGAAAAAAGAATTTACAAAAAAGAAAGTAAAAAAAGAGGAATTATTTTTTCCTCTTTACATTACTTTTTCTTTCCTTAACTTCCCTTGTGACCTGCTCAATAGGCAGGATTAAATCTCCTGATTTATACAGAACCCAGCCAAACAATAAAGCAGCAATCCAGAACATTATCCAAGCAATCGGTTCCAGAAGCAATTGAACAGTCTGCCTTAAAGTCGGCTCCCACTGTCCGACCATTAAATACAATCCTGTCTGATTATACAAAGTATCCCTGCAGTCCTGAATCTGCGCCTCATAATTCCCTAAAGTGGCATCAACAGAATTAATGCAACCCTTGTAATTAGTAACAGAATCCCATTTATCAAACATTCCTGCAATTGAAGCAACAAGCATCAATAAAGCAGCAGTCAAAATAAACGCCCCAATCAATTTAGGCAAATGAACTTCCCTATCTCCAACTCTAAACCACATTAATCTACGCAAATAAATCACTAAACAAAATAACACAATAAGACATATTTAAAAGTTTGCATACAAAAAATATAGGTTACGGGCTTGTGGTCTAGTGGTTATGACATTGCCTTTACAAGGCAGGAATCGGCGGTTCGAATCCGCTCAGGCCCAACTCATTTTCTTTTAGAAAACAAAATCAATTGAGCTGCCTTAAACCACCAATTTACAAAATCTACATACTGTTTTTTCTACGTCTTTCTGTATAAACACATAAACATAAATATGTTTCTACATAAAAAAATATTTAAATTTTCAAATAATTACAGAAATGTTTATATATATCTTTGGCTTTTGTATTAAGCAATGGCTAAACAGAGGACTATTCAGAACAAAGAAGAAAGAACAAGGGTCAACCTGATTCTGAACAGAAGCATCTGGGGAAAAATAAGAATCGAAGCATTTGAGGAAAGAAAAAGCGCTTCGGCACTGATTAATGAAATATTTGAAGAGCACTTCAAGAACAAAAAAGCAAGAGGGATAAAAGCATGAAGCTATGGAAAATATTTTTTGTTTCTGCATTTATTTTATTGGCTTCATCAAATGCTTTTGCTGTTCAGCAATTGCTTGGATTTCATGGAAAGGTAACTGACAGCAATGTTGTGCTTTCTTCGGGGGATTTGGAGGTGCTTATTTATGATGCTTCCTCAGGAGGGGCTTTAATTTATGATTCCGGAACAGATTATAACGGCTCGATTTCAAATGGAATATTTGATGTAATGCTTGGAGATAACACCGCATTGGATTTGAATTACGGACAATACTATTACATTGATATGCAGGTTAATGGGCTGGATTTGGATTTTGGCGCAAATGAAAGAAAGCAGTTTGAGGCATCGCGCGGACAGATTAACTCTGACTGGATTATGGATAACAATATCTCTAATGCGGATATCGCATCAACTGCAGCAATTGACTGGAGCAAAATATCCAAAACAGGCTCAGGCCTAAGCGAACTTGGTTTTGATGTTGATTTTAACAATACCTACATAAGGCAGGCAGACGGAAATGCATGGTATTTGATTACAAGCGACGGAAACCAGATATATTACACTCAAACTGATTTGAATGAACTGCTTCAAATTTCTGATTTCAACAATGTATGGATTTCACAAAATGACGGAAATGCATGGTATGCAAGAAAAGAAGAAACAGAAACAATTTCCGGAAGCTGGAATTTCACAGGAACAATGAATTATTCAGGAGGTTTCGGAAGCAACGGAGCAACAATTCAGGACGGAATTCTTTATATCCAGTCAATAGTAATTGTAAATGATTTCAATGCAGCAACAGTTAATGCAATTGATATCAACGGAGACTACCAACCAAGTATACATAACCAGTTTGATTTTGGCTCTGATTCCATGAGATGGAGAACCATTTACGGGCAGGATGCAAACTTTCAGACAATTTCTGTTCCGGCAAATGCAATCAGCTGGGTGTTTGTTGATAAAACAGGAAGCAACTTAACTGATTTGGCAACACGCAACCATAATGATTTGCAGAATATTTCAGGAGGGGCTGCCGCAGATTATTATCATTTAACTTCAGCACAGCATACAAATTTAACTGCTTTAAGCGGAGTATGGGAAACAATTAATGGAAACACAGGAAGCACTTCAGCAAATGCATTCCCTGACACCCTGCTTGTAACCGGCTCAGAAGATATTGATGTAACAATTTCAGGGGACATAATAACAATTGATTATAACGGAACAGGCATAACAGATACTGATACCAATTGGTCAACTTCATGGAGTGTGTTTGATGCAAATTTAAGCAATTATTATGTGAGGCAAAGCGACGGAAACTTATGGTATGCGGGAATAAATGATGTGAATAATTGGCTAAACCAATTCGCTTATGGTTCAGCTGATTTCAACTCACAATACAAAAACACAGACACCGATACAAATATTTTTGCAATGGGATTAATCAATGACAATAATGTTTTCATAATTGACTTAAACACAACAGGAAATTTTCATTCAGACGGAAACTATTTATGCGATGAATTAACCTGCTACTTAATTTCTGACTTAAACCAGCAGACCGCAGTTGACTTAACCAGCTATGTTCCCTGGGCTGACGGAAACCAAACCTACTGGATTCAGGCGGACCTAAATGCAATACTTCAAATTTCTGACTTTAATAATGTTTATATTTCACAAAATGACGGAAACACATGGTATGCAATAGGAACAGATATAAATTCATGGATAAACCAAACAACATATGGTTCAACAGACTTCAACACAGAATACAAAAACACAGACACAGTAGTACTAAGAACCTACACAGGACAATACGGAATAACAATCAACTCAGACACAAACACAATCCAACTAGGAACAGACTTCAACACAATCAATGATACAAGATACACACAAACAACAGACA
>JBDRGO010000012.1:0-19993 GCA_043817715.1 Candidatus Iainarchaeum sp.
AATGATATTAATATTATTAAATTGGAAAGCCCTTTAAAGTTTCTTATTATAAAAAACCAGTTAAATTTCCTTATTTTAAATTTTTATTAGTTTCTTATTACTCTTGTTACGCCAGGCACTTCTTTTGTTTTTTCCATTACTTTTTCCAATTGTTCAAGGTTTTCTGCTTTAATCTGGAAAACAAGTTTCAGTGAATTTTCATTATCTATTGCCTTGGCATTCAATAAAGGGGTGTTGTTTTCATTCAGTTTTTTCAGTACATTAATCATAAGGTCATTGCTTTTTTTTCCTAAAACAGTTATTTCAATTAATTGGTTTTTCAGGGCTTTTTGCCCCCAGTCAACTTCAGTCAGTTCAGGCGTTTTTAAGGAATTCAATTGCGGGCAGTCCTTTTTATGCACGGAATATTTTCGTTTGGTTGTCCTTATTGAAATTATTTTGTCTCCTGGAAGCGGGTTGCAGCAGCCGGCTAATTTTATTCTTGGGTCTGTTTCTTTTACAAGAAAGCAGGTTTTCTGCTGTTTTGGTTTTTTTTTCTTTAATACAATATTGAAAAACTGATTCAGCTTGTTTCTTGCCTTGTTGCTTTTTACAAATGAAAGCCAACCTAGTTTTGGTTTTTGCTTTATGTCTGAAATTATTTCAACAACATCCAGATTTTTCAGCCTGTGATTCAGCGGAACAAGAACATCGTTTACTTTTGCTTTCTGGCATTTTTGCCCTAATTCAGAATGAATTGAATAAGCAAAATCAATCGGGGTTGAGTCATTTGGCAGTTCAATTATTTTTCCTTTAGGTGAAAGAACAAATATTTTTTCGCTTATCTGAATGTCAAATGAAGGGGAATTGCTTAGCTTCATTTCTTCTTTCCATTCCAAAAACTGCCTCATCAGAAGCAGTTTAAAGTCAAGACCTGTTCTTTCATGTCCTTTATATGTCCAATGGGATGCAACTCCGTATTCTGAAATATCATGCATTTCCTTTGTCCTGATTTGAATTTCCATCGGCTTTCCTGTCGGGCTTATGACGTTTGTATGGATTGACTGGTATAGGTTTGTTTTTGGCTTGGAAATATAGTCATCGTATTCTCCGGACAAAGGAGGCCAAAGGGAATGAATTATTCCCACTGCTTCATAGCAGTCTTTCAGTCCCTTCGTAATTATTCTTAATCCGCTGATGTCATAAATTTCATCCAGTGGTTTTGATTTTCTTTTCATTTTCTGGTAAATGCTGTAAATGTTTTTTGTCCTGAAATAAATTTTTGCATCAATTCCTTTTCTTTTCAGTTCTTTTGAAATGATTTCCTTAGCTATTTCCATTTCTTTTTCCATTTCTTTTTCATGTTTTTTTAAAGCCTCATTGATTTCCTGGTATTTTTGCGGTTCAAGTATTTCAAATGCTTTGTCTTCCATTTTGGCTTTAATTGAGTAAAGCCCCATTCTATGTGCAAGAGGGACATAAACTGAAAGAACTTTTTTTGCAAGGGCAGGAAAATCGCATTTGCATGCTTGTTTTTCAAGCTGATCAAGCTCAAAGACAAGGTCCAAAACAACCAATTCCGGATTATTTGAACTGGCAATAATAAGTTTTGAGATTATGTCTCCTTCATTTT
The DNA here is from genome assembly GCA_043817715.1 of Candidatus Iainarchaeum sp. Lineage (GTDB taxonomy): Archaea > Iainarchaeota > Iainarchaeia > Iainarchaeales > JAFGBZ01 > JAFGBZ01. Next base: position 1,613 of record JBDRGO010000012.1, read on the forward strand.
CATTATGGTTGTTTTCAAGCGCCCAGATTAAAAGAAGTGAATCAATCATTTTGATTGTTTCCTTTCCGAATTTTGCCGCAATGGCAATGTTTTCAGGCCTTGAAGGAATTGTTTCATGCCTGCTGCAGTCATATGTATTATGAAGCAGTGTAGCAATAACGCTTGTTTCACTTAGGCCTGTTTCGGCGGCTTTTTCTGCACAGGAAAGCGGGTGCTCAATAAAAGGCGTCTCTATAGAAGTCAGATCATTTTCATGGACTTTTAATGCGAATTCAAATGCTTTCTTTATTTTTTTTTCGCTGAATTTTTGATGGTGTTCCCTAAGCAATTCAAAAATTTTAATGGCTCTTTTTTTATATTCTTCTTTTTTGCTTTTATCCACAGAACTCAGTTAATTATTATGGGATTGATTTTTTAATAATAAGTCTACTTAATTAATTCATTAATTTAATTTTAATCAGGACTTGATTTGATGGAAAACATGTTTTTTTTGAATTTTAAAACCTATGAAGAAGGAACAGGCAAAAAAGCCCTTAAATTGGCGGAATTTGCGGAACAGGCATCAAATGAATCAGGAAAAAAAATTATTCTGGTTGTTCAATCGGCGGATTTACGCTTAATAACGGAAAAAATCAAGTTAGATGTTTTTGCCCAGCATATCGATCCAATTGTTTTTGGTTCTAATACAGGAAAAATTCTTCCTGAAGCAGTAAAGCAGGCAGGCGCAAAAGGCACAATAATTAACCATGCGGAAAACAAGGTTTCAGACGAATTCATTGAAAAGGCAATTATGAGGGCAAAAGAAAGTGGATTGAAAACAATGGCTTGCGCTGAATCAATTGAAAGGGCAAAAAAAATTGCTGAATTCAGGCCTGATTTGATTGCAATTGAACCGCCTGAATTAATAGGGGGGGCGGTTTCTGTTTCAAAGGCAAAACCGGAAATTATTTCTGATGCAGTAAAGGAAATCCATTCAATTAATTTAATTCCTGTAATTGCAGGGGCAGGAATTAATTCATTTGAGGACGTAAAGAAAAGCATTGAATTAGGCGCAAAAGGCGTGTTTGTTGCTTCAGCAGTAGTTAAATCAAAAAACCCTAAAGAAAAACTGCTTGAATTAATTAAAGGTCTTTAAGTTGAGCAAATTAAAGGAAATAAAAAAAGAAAAAAACCATATGGAAAAAAAAAATAAAAAAAATATTCCTTTAATTCCGTTGATTTTAATTTCATTAATTGTTTTGGCGGTTATTTCTTTTGTTTATGGGTTTGTGTTTCTTTCAAAAGAAAGCAGTTCAAGAATTGATTCAGCTGAACTGGTTAATGGTTCTGCCTGGGCAGGAACAGAAAATGCAGAAATAACAATAGTTGTTTTTTCTGATTTTGAATGCATGCCCTGCAGGGAAAATTACTGGAAAATGAAAAACACTTTGGCGGAATTTGAGGGAAAAATAAAATATGTTTTCAGGCATTTTCCTGCAACAAAAACAATCAATTCATTCCGTGCGGCAGCTGCATCAAAATGCGCGCAGGAAAAAAATTTATTCTGGGAATATCATGACAAATTATTTGAATCAGCAAAGGAATTAAATGAAAAAGAATTAATTTCTTTGGCAAAAGAATCCGGCTTGAATGAAGCTGAATTCATTGAATGCCTTTATTCAGGAAAATTTGATTCAGAAATACAGAAAGACATTAATGACGCATTAAGGTTCGGGGCAGAAGGCGCGCCCACATATTTTATCAATGGATTAAAAATGCAGTTTAGTTCATGGCAGGAATTTAATAATTTAATTGAAACAGAATTGTTAAGGTGAAGACTTTGGTTGTTAAGGCAAAGAATTTGAATTTGAAAAAAATAAATTTAAATCTGGTTTTTATTTTTTGCATTATTTTATTTTTTGTTTCGCTTTCTGCCTGTGTAAATCCAATCCAGAAACCATTTTCAACCTTTACTGATTCAGGAGAGCCAATATGTAAAACTGACGGAAAGCCAAATGTATTTATGTTTTCAACCAGCTGGTGTTCTCACTGCCAATGGATAGGCCCTGCATTTGAGGAAGTTGCGCAGGAATACATGAATGCAGGAAAAATACAGGCAATTCACTGGGAACTGGACAAGGAAGATGATGCACTGACCGCAATTAAAGAAGAAGAAGTTCCTGCAATGCATTTAATAATTTTCACCCATTTCAGCCCTGATGCAGGGGTTCCAGTATTTGTTTTCGGCTGCAGGTATTACCGGATAGGAACTGCATTTGAACACGAAAACAATTTAGAAAAAGAAAAACAGGAATTCAGGAAAGTAATTGATAAACTGCTGGAAGAAAGTTGATTAAATGCAGAAACAAAGTATAGTTGGTTTAAATGCTTGACTTAACTGAAAAACAAAAAGAAGAACTCCGCAAAAAACAGTATGGCTTGAAAGGGCATGCCGCGGTGCAGGTATGCAAATGGAATAAAGATGCAATACTTGGAAAAGGAGTCTGTTATAAGCAGAAATTTTACAGTGTTGACTGCCATAAATGCCTTCAGTTCACTCCTGTTTCTTTATGGTGTTCAGAAAACTGTGTTTTTTGCTGGCGGACAATGGAATTAATGAAAACAGTAAAACTGAAAAAATCAGATGTTCTTGATCCAAAGGATTTTGTTGATGCATTAATTGAAGAAAGGAAAAAGCTTTTGTCAGGGTTTCCGGGGAATCCAAAAACTGACCTGAAAAAATTCAGGGAAGCGCTTGAGCCAAACCATTATGCAATTTCCCTTTCAGGAGAGCCGACTCTTTACCCTAAATTGCCAGAACTTGTAAATTATTTGCGTAAAGAAAAAAAAGCACGAACTATTTTCATTGTATCAAACGGGCAGGAGCCGAAAATGCTTGAAAAAATGAAAAAAGAAAAAGCACTGCCTGACCAATTGTATATTTCGCTTGCTGCGCCGAATGAAAAAATATTCAAAAGAATTAATGCACCTATTTACAAAGATGCATGGAAAAGACTAATGAAAACTCTTTCTCTTCTTCATAAATTAAAGACAAGGACAGTGCTCCGCATTACCTTAATCAATGGAAAAAATAATTTGCCTGAATTAATTCCTGAATGGAAAAATCTGATTTTAAAGGCAAAAACTGATTTTATTGAAGTCAAAAGCTATATGCATTTAGGCTATTCAAGAAAAAGGCTGGATAAAGAAAACATGCTTTCTTTTGAAGAAGTGAAATTCTTTGCAGAAGCACTAACAGAAGGAACTGATTATGTATACAAATCCGATTCTGAGAAGTCAATTATTGTTTTGCTTAAAAACAAGAAGAGCAAGAAACCTGATTTCTTTACCTGATTTCAACCAAATTCTTTCATTGTTTTTAATTCTTTCCTAGTTTTTCTAATTGATTTTTTAATTATTTGCATGGAGAAATTGATTCTTTAGGGGGTTAATGAAGTGGCTGAAAAAACAAAAGCAACATTTAAGGTTAAGGCAGGCCTTGCCCAGATGCTTAAAGGCGGAGTAATAATGGATGTAGTTAATGCCAAGCAGGCAAAAATCGCAGAGAATGCCGGAGCAGTAGCAGTAATGGCTTTAGAACGGGTTCCAGCAGATATTAGGGCTGATGGCGGAGTAGCAAGAATGAGTGACCCTGAAATGATTCTTGAAATAAAGAAAACAGTAACAATTCCAGTAATGGCTAAAGTAAGAATTGGTCATTTTGTTGAAGCACAAGTAATTGAAGCACTTGGAATTGATTTTATTGATGAATCAGAAGTATTAACTCCTGCAGATGAAAAATTTCATATAAATAAAAAAGATTTTACAATTCCGTTTGTTTGCGGAGCAGTTAATTTAGGAGAAGCACTGCGCAGGATTAATGAAGGTGCTGCAATGATTAGAACTAAAGGCGAAGCAGGAACAGGAAACATAATTGAAGCAGTAAAACATATTAGAACAATTAATTCTGAATTAGAACAATTAATTAATTCAAAAGGAAACAAATTAGATTCACTGGCAAGAAAACACAGGGTGCCAGTTGAATTATGTAAACAAGTCCGTGAATTAAAAAAACTTCCAGTAGTTAATTTTGCTGCAGGAGGAATTGCAACTCCAGCAGATGCTGCATTAGTAATGCAGTTAGGAGTTGAAGGTGCTTTTGTTGGAAGTGGAATATTCAAATCAAGCAATCCTTTACTTAGAGCAAAAGCAATTGTTGAGGCAGTGCATAACTTTGAAGACGCAGAAAAAATAGCTAAAGCAAGCACTGGTTTAGGACAGGCAATGCCTGGACAAGAAATAGATAAAATAGAAATCAAAATGTCTAAACGCGGATGGTAAACCCGTCACGCCGGGTTCAACTGTCACGCCAGTTGGCAGGCGTTGTGCTTGAAGGCACATTGGTACGAATGCTTCGCATTCATCATTAGTGATATTAAATGAAAACAATCGGAGTTCTTTCTTTCCAAGGAAGTTTTGCAGAGCATTTAAATTGCATTAAGGAATTAAACCTTACTCCGCAAAAAATAAAATCAGTTAAAGAATTACAAAAATGTGATGCATTAATTATTCCTGGAGGAGAAACAACCACGCTCCGCAAACTGCTTGTTTCTTCAGGATTAAAAAAAGAAATTTATTCAAAAGCAAAACAAGGATTTCCAGTTTATGGTACTTGTGCTGGAGCAATTCTTTTAGCAAAAAAAATCAATGAAGAAAAACCAGTGCTCCCCTTAATTGATGTTTTAATTGAAAGAAATGCTTATGGTTCTCAATTAGAATCATTTGAAAAAAAAATTAAAATTAATGCAAAAGAATTTAATAATTCAGAAAAATTATTTAATGCAGTGTTTATCCGTGCTCCGCAAATTAAATCAATTCTTTCTAATAAAGTTGAAGTATTAGCTGAATGCGAAAAAAAACCAGTCATGTTAAGGCAAGGCAACATCTTGGTTTCAATGTTTCATCCAGAATTAACTAATGATTTAAGGATTCATGAGTATTTCATTTCATTAATTTGATTATTTCTTTTAGTTCGTCAATTTCCTTGCTTTTACTTATCCTTTCCCTTATTTTGCCTGCTCCGTAATTTCCTTTAAAAAACCACATTGCATTTAATTTAGTTTCATTAAAATCACAATTGAATTTTTTACTTAAAAAAAGAAATCTTTTAAGTAATTCTTTTCTTTTATTTTCTTTTTCTTCTTCACTTAAATTCAAAAAATTCAAATCAAATACTTGTGGATTTCCAATCGCTTTTCTTCCAATCATTGCATAATTACAAAACCTTTGTTCAATTAGTTTTATGCCTTGCTTCGCAGATTCAATATCTCCGTTTCCAGTTAAAGGAATTTCACTTAATTCAAATGCTTTTTTTATTTCTTGCCAGTTTGCTTTTCCTGTGTAACCTTGTTTCGCAGTGCGACCATGAAGTGTCCAAGATTTTGCGTTTGTTGAATTTGCTAACTCCGTAATTTTTTTTGTTTCAGTTTTATCAAACCCTATTCTTGTTTTGAATGTAACTGGCTTTTTGGTTGCTCCGCAAACTGCATTAATTATTTCCTTCATTTTTTTCAGGTTCTTCAAATGTGCTGCTCCGCGTTTTGAGCCGAGTATTTTGTTTGCAGGACAACCAAAATTCAAGTCAATTAAATCAAATTCTTTTTCCACTAATTCAAGTGCTTGCAGGAATTCTTTTTCATTTTCGCCAACTAACTGCACTCCGCAAGGTCTTTCTTCTTTTGAAGGAATTATTTCTTTTTTTATTTCTTTATTATTAATTAGTGCTGTTCCGTGAGTCATTTCAGTAAAAGTAAATCCTGCTCCTTGTTCTTTGCAAAGCACACGGAATGCCTTGTTGGTATAACCAACCATTGGCGCAAGGCATATTGGCGAATTAATTGGAATTTTGCAGTAACTGAATTTTTTGTCTTTCATTAATTATTTCCTCTTTAGTTAAATTTAAATTTTCAGAGGTTATTTGTAATATTTGATGGGAAAATTTATTGCATGGAGGATTTAAAGGGAAAGTCCGCAATAGAGAAATAGGATGACAGTTCCCGAGTGCATGTTGCGCGTGAAATGAACATCCCTTGTTTGATTGGGACAAAAACCGCTACAAAAGTTTTTGAAGATGGAGAAATAGTTTTGGTTGATGCAGGAAAAGGAACTGCTGAAAAAGTGAAAAAATAACTTTTTTCGGCAATGCCATTTAAAAGCTTTTTTATATTATTTATTTACACGTAATGTACGTATTGGTGTTTTTATGGCTGCTATTACTTTGTCTGTTCCAAATGAGCTTAAATATAAAATGGATAAAACCGACTGGATTAACTGGTCTTCTGTCGCAAGGCATGCTTTTGCTGATGCATTGGATGATGTTGATGCATTAAAGAAAATGAAGAAAATCAGGGAAATATCTGAAATTGCTGATTCTGATAAAAGAGAAGTAAGGGAATCCATTGCAAAAGAAGTGATTAATTCAATTGAAAAATCCGCTGAAAAAATCAGGTCAGGAAAATCAAAGCCGATGACTTCAGAGGAATTCAAGAAGTGGTGCGGTTCCTTATGAAAATCGATGTTTCTGCTTTGGAGCCGGTTTTCAAAAAATTGAAGAAACGGGATTTCGCATTGTTTAACGCGCTTCAGAAAAAAATAAACCAAATTGCTGAATTGGACAGGGACTCAATTAATCATTTCAAAAACCTCAGGAAACCATTAAATGATTATAAACGGGTTCATGTAGGAAGCTTTGTTTTAATGTTTAAAGTTGAAGGAGAAGTAATTATTTTTGACAGGTTTGAACACCATGACAACGCATACTGATATTTCACGCATTTATTCCCATTGACTTTAAATCCTTTTTCGCCTTGTCAACTGAAGTGAACAGGAACGCTTTTATGCCGGTTTTTTTTGCGCCGTCAATGTTTTCCTGCTGGTCGTCAAAGAAAATAAGCTCTTTTGGATTAACCTTTAAAATCCCGCATACTTTTTTGAAGTATTCTGCACTAGGCTTTTTTGCCCCCAATTCCCCTGAAATAATTTCCCTGTCAAATACACTTCCTAATCCAAAGCTTTGGCTGAATGCCTTATGCGCAATCGCATTCTGGTTTGACATTACCGCAACAATATATTTTCTTTTAAGCTTTTTAATCAGTTCATCCATGCCTGGCTTTACCCTTAACTGTTGAGTGTAATAATCTCCGTCAAAATAAACCCCGCCCATGTCAAACCCTATTGCCCTTATGCCATGCCTGTCCGCAGCATTATACCAGAAAAAGCTCAGTACTGAGGAAAACGCATAAATTACCGCAATGAAAAAAACCACTTCAATTAAGTTTCCTGCCAATGAAATGCTTTCGCTTAAAAGAAAAAAGCCGGTTAATGCAATGGTTAAAATTATTTTCAGCATCGTAGGCATCAAAATCTTTCTTACATCCACCATTTCTTTTACCTTCAATTAATTTTATTCCTTGTTAATTTTTTTAATTTATTCTTTTGCCTTTACTTAATTTTGTTTTTTTAATTATTTAATTATGCCGTTATCGGCCTTGACTGCAGAATATACAGTTTTCTTTTTTCCAATGCCCATTCAATGTCCTGAGGGCTTTTATAATGATTTTCAATTCGTTTAATTAATTCAGTTAATTCCATTATTTTTTTCCCTTCAAGTTTCTGCATGCTTTGCTTATTCTTTGGAACAGCAATTTCAACTGTTTTTCCTTTTTTTTTTTAGTAATCATTTTTTTCTGTTCATTTACTTGAATTTCTTCAATAAACATTTCTTTTTTATTAATAATATAATTATCTGGAGTAATTGCTCCGCTTACAACTGATTCCCCTAACCCTAATCCTGCTTCAATCATTATTTGATTATTATTTTTTGTTATTGGATGTCTTGTAAATGCAACTCCTGCAACCTCTGAATCAACCATTTTCTGAACAACAACTCCAACAGAAATTTTTCCTTTGAATTTTTTTTCTTTACTGTAAAAAATTGCTCTTGGAGTAAACAATGAACTCCAGCATTTCTTCACTGCATTTAAAACAGTTTTTTCTGTTTCATTAGTGTAAGTATCCAGTTCCCCTGCCCAAGAAGCATCTGCTGAATCCTCTGCTGTTGCCGAACTCCTTACCGCGACAAAATTTAAATTCATTTTTTTGAATTCAAATAAAATGTTTTTTTTTATTTCTTCAGGCATTAATCCTTTTTCAACCATTGCCCGGATGTTTTTGCTTGCTTTATCAATTGATTTAGTGTCCTTTGTTTTTGCTTTTTTTAATTCTTCTTCAATTCTTTTTTCTAATTCATTTTCTTTTAAAAACAAATCAAATGAATGAGTTAAAACAACAAATCCATTTGGAACATTAATTCCTGCTGAAAGCATTTCACCTAACTGTGCGCCTTTTCCTCCAGCAATTGAAACACTTTTTTTATTCAAATACTTGAACGACAAAACTAATTCTTTCATTTAATTCACTTTTTCTTTAATTATTAATTTCTTTATTTTATTTTTTTCACAGTTCCTTTTCTTGCATCAATTATTACTTTGTCTCCATCCATTAATATTTTTGTTGCTGTTTTTGTTCCAATTACGCAAGGGATTTTCAGTTCTCTTGAAACTATTGCTGCATGGCTTGTAATGCCTCCTAAGTCTGTTATAATGGCTTTTGCGCGTTTCATTGCAGATATTAGGTTTGGATTAGTTGAATGAGATACTAATATTTCTCCTTTTCTTAATTTAGGCATTTCATTTGGGTGATCAATTATTTTCACTATTCCTTTTGTTTTTCCTTCAAATGCACAGCTTCCATGCAGTTCATCTGTTTGTTTAAGAATTTCTTTTGGATAAATTTTTTGAATTGTTTCTTGTGCTTTTTTGCCTGAATAAATCCCCTGTTTTGAACCATAAACAAGCAGCACTCCATTTGAATATCGTTCATTTAATTCATTTGGATCGCTTTTGCCTGTTTTAAGCAATTCAATTATTTCTTCATCAAGCATATAACGCACTTGATTTAATGTAAGATAAAATCTTTTTCCTATTTCAATGTAAAGCTTTTCCGTACAAAAGCAGCCAAAATATAACGCGTCTTTTCTTAGTGCTTTCATTTCAATTGTTTTTTTTGCTAATTCAACAAATAATTTTTCTTTTTCATTCAATCCAAGTAATTCAACCAATTCTTTTTGTTTTTTTTCAGTTTCTTTTTCTTCGTTTTTTAATTTAATTAATTTGTTGTTTAATCTTGCTTTTGTATTTTTGTTTTCAAGATTTTCTCTTATTACTCTGAAAAAATAATGCTGGTTCCATTCAGGCCCTTCATACATGAACGGAACCCATTTGAATTTATTGAATACTTTCTTGAATTTGTTCCAGAAAGAAGGAAATTTTTTCGGAAGTAAATTTCCTAAAGCTTCTGAATGGTGTGATTTAATTAGATTTGATAATTTTTTGTTTTTTTGCGCTTCAAGTGAAAGATTTGTTAATGCAATTTCCATTTCTTTTATTGGTGTTTTGTTTGTCGGACTTGAAAGCAAAATATAACAGTTCCCCGCATATAACTCCAGTTTTTTTTGCTTTATTTTTTTCTGAATTAATTTCAGTACATGCTTTGATAATAATTCATCTTCAAATTCAATTGAGTTTCCTATCATCCCATAAATTTGTGATTCCTTTTTGTATTTAGCAAATTCTCTGAATAAAGAAACTAATTCTTTATTTGTTTTTTTTAATAAATTTGTTTTCCTTATTTTTTCGCTTGCTTTAAATAATTGAATTGAATTGAATTCAATTTTTTTGTTTATTTCTTCATAAAATTTTGGATTGGAAAGGATTTTTTTGAAAATCATTTTCCCGTTTCTTTTGAATTCGTTTTTGTCAAACATCAATGAAACTTTTCCTTCCTGATAAACTATTGCGCAATGGCTTGGCGGAGTAATTCCGCCATGTGTTGTCCAGTAAAAAAACTGCATGAAATTCATCTGCAAAGGCATTTTCCTGATTAATTCCAAAACAAACCATTTTCTTTTCTTTGAAGTAGATGAACTGATTAAATTCATTTCTTTTTCCTCATCACAATTTCTTTTTTCATTTCCTTATTTTTTTCACAATTCCTTCGGTTGCATTAACTTCAATTAAGTCCCCTGTTTTAAGGAATTGCATTGCGTATTTTGTTCCAACTATACAAGGTTTTTTCAGTTCCCTTGCAACAATTGCTGCATGAGAAGTAATTCCGCCTTCATCAGTTATGATTGCTTTTGCTTTCTTCATTGCAATGACGAAGGAGGGGTTTGTTGAAGTGGTTACAAGTATTTCTTCAGGCTTTAGTTCATCTAAATGCGTTATATGCTGGATTAACCTTGCTTTTCCGGTTGCTTTTCCCGGGTGCCCTGTCTGCCCCTGAAGTATTCCGCTGAATTTTTTTGGCGCGACATCCTTGATTATTTTTTTATGCAGTTTTTCTGCTTTTTCCCCGCTTACGACAATTTGTTTTTCTTTGAACTGTACTATAAGGCAGGCTTTTTTTCTTTCATTCAGTTCATGTTCATTGATTTTTTTTCCGCTTAAAACGCTAATTGTTTCATCAATAGTCATTTTTTCCGCCTGAGACAATGAAATATCGTGGTTTCTTTTCGCTATTTCCCTGAAGAATTTCATGAAAATAAATTCCTGGACTGAAATTAAACAATCCTCTCTTGTCCTTTGGTAAAGGAATTTCCTTATTGTGACCAGCAGCCTTTTTTCTTTTTCACTGAATTCAAGCATTTTGATTAATTTCTGGATTTCTTTTTCAGCATGGATTTTTTTCTGTTTTTTTTCGTTTAATTCCTTTAACGGATTTTTGGATTCATTTATTCTCTGCATGAACTGTTCTTTTGCCAGAAGTTTATGGCTTCCGCCGAAAGCCATTTTATCCCATTTCTTCACATGCCTTTCAAGCAATGCATTGAAATTTTTGCTTTTTCTTTTTAATGCGAGTTCAAGCAGTTCTGTTTCTTCTTCAATGTAAAAGCTTAAACCTAATGATTGTGAAAACAGCCCCATCACTTCAGTTAATTCTTTTTCTTTTCCCTGTTTTACCAGCCTTGGCAGCACTGTTTCTTTTTGCAGTTTTTCAACTAATTCAGGAATAACTAAGATAGTTGAACTTAATGCTCCAAGCCAAGGAATATTGTCAAAATAAAATGATTTGAATTCATTAAGCAGTTGTTTTTCATTCATTTTATTGAAATCCTTTTTTACTAATGAATTAAAGTTTTTGAATGTGTTATTCAGTGCTTTGTTTTCTTTTTCAACATATTTTTCCCAGTATTTTATGTTATCAAGTTTTTTTCTGATAAATTCCTGCATTTCCCTTCTTTTTGATGCTTGCCTGTAAAAGATTTTTTCAAACGCGGCATCATAAATCATAAGGTAATCAAACTTGTTTTTCAAAAACAATTCATATGAATGGTATCCTTTCAGAATAAAGCTCCATAAAAAGAAAGGATAAGGTCTTACTGCATACTTATCCCACCCGGCTTTCTTCAAAATAGTTTCCTGTGATTTTGTTAAATTCATTTTTTTCACTATTAATTTAATTTTTTTGTTTTTTTATTTCACAATTGTTTCTTCTTTTCCGCAATTATTTTTCATTCTCTTCACTAATCAAATCTTTTTTCTATTATTTAATTATTATTGAAGCAACTGTTAGGCGATTGCTTTCTTTAATTAATTTCCTGTTATTGTGTCATTGCGGGTCCATTCTTGTGTAAATTCTTTTATCGTATTTGATTCTCCCACTCCATGCTTTCAAGTATTCCAAATGCCAGTGAACCATCATCCAGTAACAGAACACCAATCCTGCAATAAATAATAAATTAATGAACACTGCTGCAAAAACCATTGCAAGAGTTGAAATAACGAAAAACCAGTAAATTTTCCTTCTAATGAATTCAGTTGCACGCATTTTAGTCCAAGTTCTGCTTATTTCTCCCTGTGACTTGTACTGTAATTGGTCTGCGGCAATATTTACATCAAAAGTATGCCCCATGAAAATTTTTGTTGCAGATTTTTCTTCAGTCAATTAATTTTCCCCCTTTAACTCCGTCAACCCTTAATACATATTTGCCCAAATATTTTTCTTGTTCGTCAAGCATGTCTCCCCAGTAAAACTGTGCCCCCAAAATTTTCGGAATCAATAAAACCAATAAAAGCAAAAACAACGGATTAATTAAAACCCCTGCAGCAAAAACCCCCCAAGAAAGCAATTTCATTGAATGAAGCTGTGCTTCCCCTGTTGCAGTAATCCATCTCCATTTCAGATAATTTTTTCCAACCTGTTCACGGGTTTCATACTTAAGTTTTCTGGCATCATAATTCAGTTCCATATTAACCGGCTTAGTCAACCTATCAACCATAAATTCCAACCCCCAAAAATTTTTCAATTCACTTATTCGAGTGAATAATATACTTATGTCTCCGGAAGTTATACTTATTTTACCCGATATATAACGGGTTAAAGAAGCCGATATATATCGGTTATTTTGGTGTTTCAGGCTGATTTTACGGTTTAAAGAGCTATTCTTTTACTATATTTTCCAGCAGATAAGGCAGCAGCTTTTGTTCTGCTTTTCTTAAATGCTCCTGCGCCGTGCTTGCCCCCAGCTTTAACTGCCTTGCAAGCGATTCAATTGTTGTTTTTTTAGGGTATTCATAGTAGCCGTTTTTGTATGCTGTTAAAACTGTTTTCTTTTGCTTTTCAGTTAATTTAGGCATTGCATGAGGAATATAAAAATCAGTTATTTTTTCCTGCATTATTTTGCTTAATTCAATATTAATGTATTTTCCTGCTTTTTTGATGAATCCAGTCAAGTATTTTTTGTCCCATGAGGCAAATTCGGTGTATTGAAATCCGTCAGGCCTTATTTCTATTGGTTTTGTCAGGATTATTTCAGGAGTAATGTAAATCTGCATATGTGTTTCTTTTGCCGGGACAGAAAGCGAATAAATTACAAAATCCCCCTCAATTTCAACTTGTTCTAATTTTTTATTTTTAACAATTTCCTTGAAGTATTTTTCCTTGTCTTCTTTTTCCCCTTTAATCAGATGCCCTGTGGTTATATGCAGCATCCCGTCTTTTTCATATGAATTCATCGGATATGCAAGAATTGTAATATTGTATTTTTTTGCATAAGGAATTGTAGCAGAATCTTCGTGTGTATATTTTAATTTTGCAACCCACATATTTTTCACTTCAACGGATTCACTGCTTTTATTCCCTCAATTTTTTCGAAATCTTTTATATTTTCTGTATAAATTGTAAAAACTAAACTTTCTTTCATTGTTTCCGCAATTAATGCATCCCAAAAACTTGTTTTCATTTGTTTTGTTAAAAGTGATTCAATTGTATTAGTTGAATAATTTATTTTTTTCCATGAATCAATTGAGTTAATTTCCTGAATTCTTTTTTTCATTTTTTCTTGAGGGTATTTAATTTTAATTTTTGTTAACATGACTGAAACAAATTCAGCTAAAACTTGATTGCTTATATAAAAATTCCTTTCTCCTTCAAAACAATCAGATATGAGTTTTTTGCATTTTTTATGTTTTATATTTTCACTTGTATCAAACGCATAAACCAAAATATTCGTGTCAAGAAAAATTTTTTCATCATCGTTCATGCAATTCACTTCTGTGTTTGTAAAGAAGCTTTCCAATTGGGTGGCCTTTTTTTAAGCTTTCAAGCGCCCTTTTTCTCATAAATTCCTGTTTTTGTTCCTTTGCCCATAATTCAAATGCTTCATCAGCGGCTTTTCCAAGCGCACCCTTTTCATTCCCGAACTTTTCTTCAACAGCAGTCCTGAACCTGGCTTCGGTTTCATTTTTCAGAGTTAAAGTCACAACACCCATAACAATCAATATATTTAGATAACTCATTTATTTAAATATATGTATTTTGTAAATATTTCGTTTTATTTGATTACTTTTAATTCTTTTCCAATTTTTTCAAATGCTTGAAGCGCATGTTCTAAATGCTCTTTTTCATGTGCTGCAGTAATCATTGTTCTGATTCTTGCAGTTCCTTGTGCAACCATTGGAAAAATTATTGGTAAAGCAAAAACTCCTTCTTCATATAATCTTTCACTGAATTTTTTTGCAGCAGAATTTTCTCCAATCATTACTGGTGTAATTGGTGTTTCACTTTTTCCTGTATCAAAACCCATTTCCTTTAATTTTTTCTTGAAATAATTAGTGTTACTCCATAATTTTGTAAATAATTCATCTTCTTCCATGCAAACTCTTAAAGCAGCAATACATGCAGCAGCAGTTGCAGGCGGAGCTGAACCACTTAACAACCAGGTTCTTGATTTATTAAAAGCAAATTCAGTCATTTCTTTTGAACCAGCTAAACTTCCTCCAACTACTCCAAATGCTTTTGAAAAAGTTCCCATTTCAACATCAAGTTTTCCATGCACTCCAAAATGATGTGCAATCCCTCTTCCGTTTTTTCCAAGAACTCCATCTCCGTGTGCATCATCAATATAAGTAAATGCACCAAATTGATTTGCTAATTCAACTATTTTATCTGCTGGGGCAATATCTCCATCCATTGAAAAAACTCCATCAGTTACAATCAAAACTTTGTTATAATTTTTTCCTTCTGCTTCTTCTAAAACTTTTTTTAAATCATTCATGTCAGTGTGTTTATAAATTCCTTTTTCTGCTTTGCTTAATCTTACTCCATCAATTATTGATCCATGATTTAATTGATCACTTATAACCAAATCCCCTTCTTCAAGAAAGGCAGGCAAAAATCCTGCATTAGCAGCATAACCTGTTTGATAATAAAGTGCTGATTCAGTTTCCTTGAATTCAGCAATTGTTTTTTCTAATTCAAAATGCAAATCCATGTTTCCAGCAATTGCTCTAACTGAACCGCTTCCTGCTCCATGAGTTTTAATTGCATTCATTGCAGCTTCTTTTACTTTTGGATGTTCACTTAAACCAAGATAATTATTTGAACAAAGCATTATGACTTCTTTTCCATCAACAACACAGTTAGGGCTTGAACCGCTTGATAAAATCCTTAATTTCCAGTTTAAATCATTTTCCTTTAATTCATCGACTTTTTTCTTAAAAAAACCAGTTTGTTTTTGCACTTAATCAACTCCGATAAACATTATTACTCAAATTTAACTAACCAAACAAATAAAAACAATTGAGTATGGACTTCGTCATAAAACGAAGTAAGTAGCAACTTATTTAAATTATTCTATTCCCTATTATGTGAATATATAGTTAGAGGATTTGTAAATGGATAAAAATGAAAACACAATGAAAGCATATGTCCTAAAAGAAGGCGGAGGCATAGAATTACGTCAAATGCCGGTTCCAAATCTAGGTGATTATGATGTTCTTGTAAAAATTACTAAAGCATCTGTTTGCGGAACAGATTATCAAATTGTTAAATGGGATGCATGGACTCAAGAAAATGAAGTTCCTGCAGAAATTATTTTAGGACATGAAGGCGCAGGAATAGTTGAAAAAATCGGAAGCAAAGTCACGCGAGTTAAATTAGGTGATTTTGTTGCAATGGAATCACATTATGTTGAGCATGATGAAAAAGATCCAGAAAACGAAGGTGTAATTGGTGTTTTTGGTCCAAAGGATTCTTCTGGAAAAAGAATTTTTCCAAGACACGGCACTTTTGCCGCGTATTGTTGCAATGATGAAAAAAGTATTTACAAATTAAGTGATAAATCAAAGAATTCAATTCATGCATCACTTTTAGAACCAGCAGGAAATGGATGGAAAGTTGCGCGCTGGATTCAAGACGCAGGAATAACTGAAAATATTGTTGTGTTTGGTGCAGGATTGCATGGAACAAATACAACATTGTTTTTGAAAGAATTAGGAATTAAAAATATTATTCTTCTTGATCCAAATCAAATAAGAAGAAATTTTGCAGAAAAATTTGGAGTAGTTGATCATATTATTGATCCAACTCAAGGAGATTTTAAACAAAAAATTTTGGAATTAACTAATAACGCTGTGAATTGTGTTGTTGATATGGCTGGACCAAAAATTGTTTTTGATTCAGGAATTGAATTATTAAAAGAAAACGGATTATTTGTTTTATTTGGTTTGCCAAAAGAAGCAGGAAGAGAAGTTGATGGAAAAAAATTAAATGATATTATTTTTGGAAACCAAGAATTTGATTCAGAAATAAATGGTAAAAGAATTCATTTCAAAGGAATTGCAGGAAGAACTCATCAGGGCTGGCTTGAATTGACCGCACGCCTTGAAAAATCAGAATTTCTTCAGAAAAAAATTTCCGAAACACTGACTAAAGTAATTCCAATGGAAAATCTTGCAGAAGAAATAATGAACGCAGATAAAAGCATAATGAAATTAGGAATGAATGGATTCAAATAAATTTATTTGTTTTTTTCTTTATACTTTTCAATTGCTTTTCTTATTGCTTTTATTGCTAAAGTAGAACAATGAATTTTCATTGCAGGAAGACCATCCAATGAATCAATTACTTCTTTTTCAGTTAGCTTTAATGCTTCTTCAAGAGTTTTTCCTTTAACTAATTCAGTTGCTTTTGAACTTGTTGCAATTGCTCCAACACAACCAAATGTTTCAACCTTAATATCTTCAATTTTATTATCTTTAACTTTAATATAAACCTTTAACTGATCTCCGCAGCGCGGGTTCCCAACTTCTCCTATTGCATCAGCATTCTCTAATTTACCTAAATTCTTTGGATTATTAAATTCTTTCATTACTTTCTTTGAATACATTTATTCCGCCAATTTTCATTTTGTTTAAATCTTTATTGCATTAATTCTGTTTAAACTTTTACAGCACTAATTTTCCTTAATTTTTCTACAATTTCAGGAATCACTTCTAAGGCATAATTAATTTCTTTTTCATTATTATTTTTTCCTAAACTCAATCTCAAAGAACCATGCGCCCAAACATGATTCAAACCAATTGCTTCCAATACATGGCTTATTTTAAGCTCCTTACTTGAACAAGCAGAACCAGTGCTTCCTGCAATTCCTTTTCCATCCAGTAAAGCAACCATTGATTCCCCTTCAATTCCATAAAAAGAAAAATTCACATTATTAGGGAGCCTTTTGATTTCATCCCCATTTAACCTGCTTTTTTTAATTTCACTTAATCCCTTAATTAATTTATCCCTTAATTTTTTCTGCATTAGCATTTCTTCATCCAGATTTTCATGCACTAGGTCCATTGCCTTTGCAAAACCAATTATTCCTGCAATGTTTTCTGTCCCGCTTCTTAAATTCCTTTCCTGCCCGCCGCCGTGAATTAACTGCTCTGGTTTAATCCCTTCTTTCACAAACAAAACACCATTTCCTTTCGGTGCGTAAATTTTGTGCCCTGAAAAACTTGCCAGTGAAATATTTAATTTTCTTAAATCAATTTTCATTTTTCCAAGTGTTTGAACCATGTCTGAATGAAATAAAGCATTTTTGCTTTCGCATAGCTCCGCAATTTCTTCAATCGGCTCAATTGTCCCGATTTCATTATTCGCATGCATCACAGAAACCAATGCAGTATTCGAGTTAATTTCTTTTTCCAGTTTATTTAAGTCAATTAATCCTTTTTCATCAACTGAAACAAAAGAAACTTCTTTTCCTTTTGACCTCAAATGCTCTGCAGTTCTTAAAACAGACGGGTGCTCTATTTTTGAAGTGATTAATTTTTTTCCTTTTGAATTTTCTGAATTCATCATTCCCTTTAATGCGGTGTTGTTTGATTCAGTTCCTCCTGAAGTAAAATAGAGTTCATTTGATTTACAATTAAGAATTTCTGCAATTTTTTCTCGTGCTTTTTCTTTTACTTCAAAAGCATCAATTCCAAAAGAATGCAAAGAACTCGGATTGCCATAAATTTCTTTCTGGATTTTATTCATTTCATTTAAAACCCGTTCATCTACTTGTGTTGTAGCAGAATTATCAAAGTAAATTCTCTTCATAAAAGCCCCTTTTATCCACAGCAATTATTTAATCCTTTTTTTCTAATTAGTGTACATATTTCGCATGAATGAGAAGCAAATTTTTTTCCGCTTTTAGCTTTAATTAATTCATCACCCATTTCATGAATTTTTTTAATTTCTTTTTTATTTAATTTAATTTTTTTGCCTCTTTTTCCTTTTAAATACTGGCTTAAAGCAGCAGGAGTCAAATCCAGCATTTCACTTACTTCTTTTCTTGGAAGATTCTTTTCATTAACTAAATAAATAACTAATTCTTTTCTGATTGCAGGTAATATTATCCATCCAATCATTTCACAGGGAAATTTCACAGCCATAAATTAACAATCGTTAAAATGTGTTTTTAAATATATCCCTTTTAAAAAAATAAAAGAAAAAGAAGAATGAATTAAA
>JBDRGO010000013.1:0-4401 GCA_043817715.1 Candidatus Iainarchaeum sp.
GCAGGAATTAAATGCATTATCCAGCCAGGCGGAAGCCTGAAAGATAAAGAAGTAATTGAAGCAGTGAATAAAGCAAAAATTGCAATGGTTTTTACCGGCATTCGTCACTTTAAACATTAATTTAAATTAAAAAAATAAAAAAAAGAAAAAAGGAAATTTAAATTCCCTTTATTTTGTTTTTGATTTTATTTTGTTTTTGTTCCGGTTGGAATTATTGTAATGAATTTGTTTCCTGAATTCAAATCAAAATCGATGATTCTGTATTTCTGCCCGAAGAATGGCATTGCTGGTTTTTGTGCAAGCATTTGCGCGGTTAAAGGGCTGCTGAAATCAATGTTATACCCTAATTCATGTGATTCAATTGAAGCAGTCAAATCCTTTACATCACTGCTTGTATCCATTCTTGCATCAGCTGAAACCATTATTTTTTCCTCTGCAATAATTCCATAAGGCAGAGTTGAATTTAATGGAAACATCTGCATTCTTTTCAAAAATGAAAGCTGTGCTTTTGTTAAAACTTCATTATCCAATTCATAGTTTCCTGGTTGTGAATGAAGGCTTCTTGAATATAGCTTTTCATTGTTTTCTCTTCCGATCCTGAATTCCACTTGTTTGTTATTGTCCTCCGCTAATTCCATTGAAAATTCTGTATTGTTCACTTCAATTCTGTCGCCGTTGTCCCTGTAAATTTTCTGCAAAAATGTTTCATGTGTTCCTGTTGTCAATGGGACATAGGTTGAGCCATATGTGTTAACTAGTGCATCGCTTGAATAATAGCTTAAATTGCTGTTTGGAAACGGTCCTAACGGATGTCCGTCTGCGGTATCAATGAATGCATTAACTTTTGTTATTCCCTGCTTTAACAATGAAAAATGCGCTACAAAATAGTATGTTGAATTTGCAAATGTTTCTGAACTATTGAAGTCGCTGTCTTTTGGAACATAATAATAGGCGTCAATGTTTCCGTCTTCAGTTCCTCCTGCATTTGCGATTGCTGTTCCCTGAAACTGCATTACATTCTCGTTTTCAACTGAAAATTCCTGCGCTCCAAGAACAAGCCATAGCCTGTTCAGTGATTTCATTGGGTTAACTGCATACATTACTTGAATCCCGCTTTGAGCAGGAAGGCTTAATCTTGGAAAACTATTCTGTATTGGATAAAACAAAGTGTCTTCATTGAATAAAAGTTTTCCATAAGTGTCGTCATTTGCATCTCCTAATGTATTGTATAACAGTGTTCCAATTGAATTGTTTTCCCTGAATTCAATTGCCCCGTCAGCAGTAATAACTACCCTGTTTGGTTCAGCAACGAATTGCAGAGTATATGCAACTCCGTCAGCTTCAATCACTTCGCCAACATGATAAACTTGTGGCGCTCCATAATATTGAATTTCAATTCTTGCCGAATTATTGTCGCTGTTAACATCAGTGATGGTCCATTTTCTTTCATTTACAAAATCCTGGTTTTCAATTCCAATCCAGTAATCGTTTTGGCTTGACTGGCTGATTCCATACTCAACTTTATACCAAAGTGTTTGATTATCAAACTGGAATGTTGAACCGCTTTCTGAATCATCTAATTCCAATGCAAATGGAATTTTATGCAAAGCAAAGAAATTTGCATCAGTATATTCAATTCCTCCTTTTGTGGATGGATCAAGGCTGTTTAAATCCCCTAATTTTACTGAAGTCATTTCCATGCCTTCTTCAAATCCGTCAAAAGCCACTCTCAAAAAATCCTTTCCAGGCATTGTTTCCGGCAATGACTGCCCGAACCATGCAAAAGTCTGCTCATGATTGGTTAAAGACTGTCTTTCTCTTGGATATAATAAGCCGTTGCTTGTGGTTGAAGCATTCCATTTGTCATTTTCATTCTGTATTCTGATTCCTGAAAGGCTTCCATTCTGGCTTGAAATGTTTACCCTGTAATCGCATATTCCTCCGTTTCCGTCCCCATAGCAATAATTGTCCTTTAAAACAACTGCATTATAAGGGTAAATTCCTGTAATCAGGTCTCTTTCTTCTGCTGCATTTTTTGCCGAATAATTTCCCCCTGCAAAAACTGAAACTGATAAAATCAGCAAAAGAAATATTGTTGAAATAATTTTCTTAGTCATAATATCCTCCCGTCATTATGTATAAGATAATTGTTTTATTACCTTAATGTAGTGTTCTTTGCTAGTGCTTTAAAAACGGGTTTTTTTGTTAGCATTTATGCTAATTAAAGAAAGAAATATGCGGTATATACCGGTTTTTTTTGGGAAAAAACGGGATTATTATGTGTAAATTTCTTTTTTGGCTTTTCATTGTTTCCTGAAACCTCTTATTTTTTCTTCAGTAATTAATAAATGGATTTTTACATCCATTTCATCTGAAGGCAATTCTTTTTCACTTATTTGTTCTTCAAATCCTAATCCAATAAAAATGCATTTTTCATTTGTTTTCTTCAGGAACCTGTCAAAGTATCCTTTTCCCCATCCCAATCTGTTTCCTTTTAAATCAAATGCAATGCCTGGAACAATTACTAAATCCAGTTTTTCTGGATTAAGAACTGAATTTTTATTTTTTGGAATGCAGATTCCAAAGCAATCTTTTTCCATTTCAGTTTTAATTCCTTTTTCTAATTTAATGCATTGCATTAAGCATTTTTTTTCATCTTCAATTCCCGGAATAAAAACTTCTTTATCAAATTCAATTGATTTTTCAATCAGTTCCTGTGTTTCAACTTCTTCTTTAAATGAATGATAAACCATTATTTTTTTTGAATTAATAAATTCAGGCAAACAAAATATTTTTTTTGTTATTTCTAAACTTTTAATTTTTCTTTCCTTTGCAGGAATTTGTTTTCGGATTTCAATGAATTTTTTTCTAATTAATTTTTTTTGTTCTTTGATTTTTTCATTTTTGATTAATTTTTTTTCTTCAGGAATTTTTTCATTTGAATTTTTTTTCCTGATTAATTTTTTTTGTTTAGGGGCTTCTTTTTCATTTTTTTCTTTTCCTAAATTGGTTTTTTTTTCTTTCAAAATAAGTTCACTTAATTTTTTTCAATTAATTTAATTTTTTTAGTTCTCTCTTTTTAGCGCGCGGTGCCCAATGTCTTTCCTGCAGTGCATTCCTTCAAAGGAAATTTTTTTCACTCCTTTGTATGCATTTTTAATTGATTCCTTAATATTTGAGCCTAATCCGGTTACTCCTAAAACCCTCCCGCCGTTTGTAAGTATTTTTTCATTTTCTTTTTTTGTTCCTGCATGGAATACGGTTACATTTTCAATTGAATTTGCTTCCTTTAATCCAAAAATTTCTTTTCCTTTTTCATATTTTCCAGGATAACCGCCTGAAGCAATTACAACACAGCATGCTGCATCTTTTTTCCATTTAATTTCAGTTTCATTCAGTTTTCCTTCAATGCATGCAAGCATCACTTCAATTAAATCCGATTCCATGCGCGGAATTATTGCCTGAATTTCCGGGTCCCCGAACCTTGCATTAAATTCAATCACTTTTATTTCATTTTCTTTAATCATTAATCCTGCATAAAGAACCCCTTTGAATGGATATTTCTTTTCCTTCATTTTATTCATTGCAGGATTGATTACTTCCTGCATTGTTTTTTTTTCCAATTCTTTTGTCATTACCGGAGCAGGGCTGTATGCGCCCATTCCCCCTGTATTCGGCCCCTTGTCTCCGTCAAAAATTGCTTTATGGTCTTGTGAGGAAACCATTGGTTTGGCGGTGTTTCCGTCGCAGAAAGCCAGAAAACTTGATTCTTCCCCTTCCAAAAATTCTTCAATTACAACTTTGTTTCCTGCTTCTCCAAAAGATTTTTTCTGCATTATTTCTTCAATTGCTTTAATTGCCTCTTCTTTTGAATAGCATAAAATTACCCCTTTTCCTGCAGCAAGCCCTGATGCCTTAACAACAATTTTTTTTATTCCTTCATTAAATTTTTTTTCAATATATTTTTTTGCTTTTTCAATTTCAGCAAATGATTCAAATTCAGCTGTCGGAATTCCTGCTTCCTGCATTAATTTTTTTGAAAAAACCTTGCTTGTTTCAATTTGACCTGCCTGTTTTGAGGCGCCGAATATTTTTAATTTATTTTCTTCAAACAAGTCAACAATTCCTTGTTCCAGCCATGCTTCTGGTCCTACAACAGTCAAATCAATTTTTTCCTTTAATGCAAATTCAAGCAATCTGTAAATGTCATATTCTTTTATCGGAATATTTTCTGCTAGTTCGCCTGTTCCTGCATTTCCCGGCGCGCAATAAACCTTTTCACATAAAGAACTTTGCCTTATTTTCCAGCATAAAGCATGCTCTCTTCCGCCTGAGCCTACAACAAGAATTTTCAATTATTTTCCCCCTGCAATTTAATTAAAAATTATTTTATTCGTAAAT
>JBDRGO010000014.1:0-27627 GCA_043817715.1 Candidatus Iainarchaeum sp.
AATTCAACAACAGTTCTTTCCTGGTCAAACTGGAATCCTTTGAATTCTACTTCAACAAAGCCTTTTCCTAATACTCCTTCATCCAATGCCTGTCCGAAAACAGCAGAATTGAATTCATTGCCTCCTAAGGATTGTGCTTCATCTTTTGGATATAATGGGCCATTTGAAGAGCTTGAATTATTCCATTTGTCTCTGCTGTTTGCAACTTTAATGGAGGTTAAACTGTTTCCGCTTACTCCAAGTGTCACTGTGTAGTCATAGATTCCTGAAGTGTCTGTTGAATCATATGGATATCCTTTTGTTGAATATAATTCAACTGTGTTGCTTCCTTTTGTCACTTCAATATATCCGACTCCAGTTGTTGCCCCTAATGCAATTGTGTCAATGAACAAATTGCTTTGCAAGGCATAATCTCCTTCTGAGTCCTGGAATACATCTGCCAAATTTTCTCCTGTAGTAACTGTCTGGGTATTAACCAAGTTTCCTTCTTCGTCATATAATTCAAAGGTTGCACTATAGGTTGTTACTGCAGTTCCTGCCTGAGTGATTTGGGTTAAGGTTACTTCCATTTCCTGCCCTTCATAATTGATTCTTCCTTCAAGGCCTGTGATGGTTTGTCCTTCATTATATGTTTCTTTTGCGCTTGATTTCACCATTTTAATATGTGGTGTTCCTGACAATGTTGCAGTTGAAAGTTCATATTCTTCTCCGAAGAACATAATTCTTACCCTGTCATCGGTTCCGTCAGTGAAGCTTGTGGTTCCCAAGTCAATTCCGCTTGAACCTAAATTAACATTGTAATACAATTGACCGCTTTCAATGTATGCTGTCAAGTCCTTGATGTCTGATGAAGTATCCATCTTTGCATCCACAGTTATTCCGATTTGTTCTGTGATTGTTGGAGTAGTGCTGTTATTGTCAACTTTTTGTGCCAATGTAGTATTGTACAGGTTTGACAATTGTGCATTGTTATAAGTGTTTGTGTCAATTTCCTCTGCGCCTGAACTTGAAACAAGTTCTATCTTTGTTTCTTTTGCTCCGGAAGTATATGATACTTCTCCGCCGACTGTTAAGTCAACTACAACATTTTCGACTGTGCAGTCTCCGCCTTCAACAGCTCCGGTTACATCAACTTCCATTTCGGTTGTTGCTTTGTTTGCCAAAGCTGCGGCAATATTTCCTGCCCAAACTGCATCGCTGACTTTTGCCATTGAACCAACGACAACCGGCAATGGTGCTGGTTTGTACAGGTCTTCTTTAGTTATTACGTCCGCTGTAACGCTTGCAAGTGTTGATCCGATTAATGCGGCACCTACTGCAACAGCAGCGAGTTTTTTTACATTAAACCCCTTCATTATTTTTTCACCTCATTTTTTATGAAAAGTTGAGCGCTAGGTGCTTCAGGCAATCAAATTTGCTCGAAGACTTATGGCTCTAGGCCCTCATATACAACACTCAACTTTATTTAAAAACCTGCCGGTTTAAGGCAAATGACGTCAAAAAAAGGCTTTCTTTTACGGTATTTTTTACTGCAATCAACTAAACTCACTCCGTTATTGGTCGAACTGTTCGAGTAATGTATTAAAATGGCTTTATTGGCTTTTTTAAGGCATTATTTCAAGCGGTTTTTGGCGGGAATAAGGCTGTTTTTGGAAGGAGTTTTTTGTTTTTTCCATAAATTTGCCTGAATTTCTTATTGTTTTTGAATTTAATCAGTTCTTTTTATTGATTTTATTGTTTTACAAACTTGCTTTCTTTTTATTTCTTTTTTATTTATTATATATATTATATACTGTAAATAGCTTATTGTAGATTTTATTTATTATATAACTTATTATGGAATTCCCTTAATTCTTGTTTGCTCATTAATTCGAGTATGTAATGGTTGTATTTGTGGATCATTTCACTCATTTCCATTAATCCATCCTGCAAATCACCGGCGTCAATTTCAAATTTGTTTGGTTTTATTACTTCAACTGATGTCGGGCCGTAAAAATACATGAATTTGATTAAAGCGCTGAAGTCTTTCAGGGTTAATGTGGCTTCCAGATAAGTTGAAACTTTTTTTGTGTTTTCGTCTTCAACAGGCTTTTCAATGAAAGAATCATAAACAGTGAAATCGGATTCTTCTTTCATTGCTTTTTCAATTGATTTCAGGTTTTTTACCAGCAGGTCTTCTTCAAATGCGGTTGCCTCGATTATTGCGCGGATTTTCAGCCGGAATGAATCAGATTCAGAAATTTGTTTTCTTTCACCTAGTTTTCCGATTATGTGCGAGGCAAGCTTGTATTTTAATGGAAATCCAGAGGATTCAATTAATTTTAATTTAAGCATTTTCTTTAATTCTTCTTTTAATTTGTCATAAGGAAGATGCAGTTGCTTGGAAATTTCCTCTGCTGTTTTTGGTTCATGTGAAAGCATAATGGCTATCTGCTTTTGTTCGGAAGTAAATCTTTCCCCTGCCATGAATTAATTCATTCTAATAAAGTATTTTAAAGTAATTTGAAGTACAGTTATTTTAGAGGTAATTCAAGTGAAAACGATTTTAATTGAAATGCTGCCAAATGGATTGGAAGCGATTAAATTAGAGGGAAACCTTACAATAATATTGATTGCAATTGCATTGGTTTTGGCTACAGTTGTTCTGATTCTTCATTTTAAAAAAATAATAATTAATTCCATACTTGGGGCAATCGGATGGGGAATTGCAATATTTGTATTCAAGGTAAGCATTCCGTTTATTCCGAGTTTAATTGCAAGTTTGATTTTTGGATTGGCAGGAATCGGCGTTGTATTGGTGTTTGCATTTTTTGGCGTGATTTGATTTTTGCAAATTCACTGAACCACAAAATTATTTTCTTTTCTGCATTTAATGCATTTTCCTTTTTCATCCAAGCCAATAATGTTTGTAGTATATCCTGCTCTTTCAACTAAAAGATTTCCGCATTCCATGCAATTGGAGTCATTTTCCAATGGGACATTTCCGGTGTAAACAAATTTCATTCCTTTTTTTTCTGCAATTTTTTTTGCTTTCAGAAGTGTTTGCGGAGAAGTTCTTTCAGAATCAGTTAATTTATAAGTCGGAAAAAAAGCACTAAAATGCAGAGGAATTTCTTTTGAAACTCCTGCAATAAATTCAATTAATTCATTTAACTGCTTTTCTGAATCATTGTATTTTGGAATAATTAAATTTGTTACTTCAACATGAACTCCTTTTGAATAAAAAAATTCAATGTTTTCTTTTAATTTTTCAATTTTCACTTTATCGCAAACTGATTCATAAAATTTTTTATCGCCCTTCAAATCAATATTAATTGCGTCAAGAAACGGAAGAATTATTTCACGCAATTCTTTGCTCAGGTAGCCGTTTGAAACCCAGATATTCTTCAAATTCTTTTCATGAGCTAATTTCATTGCATCCAAACAAAATTCGGCAAAAACTGTTGGTTCAGTATAAGTGTATGAAATGCTTTTACAGTTGAATTCAATTGCTTTTTCAATAATTTGTTTGGGGGAAACTTCAGGAAGTGACTCAATTTCTTTTTCTGAAAATTCTTTTGAAATATAGTAATTCTGGCAGTGCCTGCATGAAAAATTGCATCCAAAGCAGCCGAAACTCATTGTTTCTGTTCCAGGAAGAAAATGAAACAATGGCTTTTTTTCAATCAGGTCAATCTGCAGGCCGGTTGGCTTTGCATAAGTTAAAAGAAATAATTTTCCTTTCAGGTTTTTTCTTGCTCTGCAGTAGCCTGATTTATTTTCATTAATAACGCAGTATCTGTTGCATGCAGTGCACTGCACAATATCTTCTTTCAGTTTCCTGCAAAAAAC
Organism: Candidatus Iainarchaeum sp.; assembly: GCA_043817715.1. Classification (GTDB taxonomy): domain Archaea; phylum Iainarchaeota; class Iainarchaeia; order Iainarchaeales; family JAFGBZ01; genus JAFGBZ01. Next base: position 3,832 of record JBDRGO010000014.1, read on the forward strand.
CGTTTCTTTCATGAAAAATAAATGAAAAGAAACTAATTAAAGATAATTGATATTTTGATTTAAGGGGATTAAATGGATGAATTAAAAAAATATATAAGGGAAATACCTGATTTTCCAAAAAAAGGAATTTTATACTATGATATTACAACTTTATTGAAAAATGCCGGCGCATTAAAGAATGCAGTGAACAGAATAATTGAGCATTATATGCAGAAAGGGGAAAAAATTGATAAAGTTGTTTCAATGGAAAGCAGGGGATTTATTTTTGGAAGTGTTTTAGCTTATGAATTAGAAGCAGGTTTTGTGCCAATAAGAAAACCAGGAAAGCTTCCTGCAAAAATCATTTCACAGGATTTTGAAAAAGAATACGGAAAAGACGCATTTGAAATTCATGAAGATGCGGTTGAAGAAGGAGAAAATATTTTAATTGTTGATGATTTGCTGGCAACAGGAGGAACCTGCATTGCGGCAATTCAATTAATTGAAAAACTCGGCGGAAACATTAAGGGATGCGCTTTTTTAATTGAATTAAATTTCCTTAAAGGAAGGGAAAAAATAAAGGGATATGATTTGTTTTCATTGATTCAATATGATGAATGATTTAATAAAAATAAAATTAAAAAAATAAAATAATTGAATGCGGGTAAAAGTGATTAAATAAAAGTAAAGGATTGAAAATTAAATAAAAGTAAGTGAGTTCAATGCAGGTAAATGGAAAAAATTACAGGACTGTTTGGTGGGAAAACAATAAATTAAAAATGATTAATCAAATTCCCCTTCCGCATAAATTTGAAATAATTGAATTCACTGACTACAAAAAAGTTGCTGAAGCAATAAAGGAAATGAATGTAAGGGGCGCAGGGGCAATCGGAGCAGCAGCAGGCTATGCAATGGCTTTAGCAGCAGTAAATGAAATTGACTTACAAAAAGCAGAAGAAGAAATTAAGGCAACAAGGCCGACAGCAATTGATTTAGGGCACGCGGTTGAAAAAGTACTGAAAGCGGCAAGGGAAAAAGGAAAAGAAGGCGCTGTTGAAGAAGCACAAAAAATTGCAAATGAAAATCTTGAAGCAGGAAAAAAAATCGGGAAATATGGAGAAAAACTTTTAATGGATGGAATGAAAGTTTTAACTCATTGCAATGCAGGATGGCTTGCCTTTGTTGACTGGGGAACTGCTTTATCGCCGATTTATGCTGCAAAAAGAAAGAAAAAAAAAATATTTGTTTTTGTTGATGAAACAAGGCCAAGATTGCAGGGCGCAAGATTAACTGCATGGGAATTAATGAATGAAAAAATTGAATTCAAAATAATTGCATATAATGCAGCAGGATATTACATGCAGAAAAAAGAAATTAATTTATGCGTTGTTGGAGCAGATAGGATTGCCTCAAATGGGGATATAGCAAACAAAATCGGGACATATGAAAAAGCAGTGCTTGCAAAAGAGAACAGAATTCCTTTTTATGTTGCAGCGCCCTTATCCACATTTGATTTAAAAGTAAAAAACGGAAAAGAAATTCCAATTGAAGAAAGAAATGAAAACGAAGTTTTATTCATGCAGGGATTGAATGAAAAAAATGAAATTGAAAAAATAAGAATTGCGCCAAAGGGAAGCAAAGCAGGAAACCCTGCATTTGACATTACTCCGGCAAAATTCATTACAGGAATAATTACTGAAAAAGGAATAATTAATGCGAATGAAAAAGAAATCCGGAAGCTGTTTGAATGACTTATGCAAAATTTAAAACTATTTTTGAAAAAAAAGAAATTCCTGAAAATTCAAAAAACAAAATGCTTTTGAATTGGTGCAAAAAATTTTCTGAAAACAATTTAGCCCCCTGTAGGAAAAATTATTCCTGCGGAAACTTAAGTTTCAGGACAAGAAAAGGAATGATTATCACCGCTTCAGGAATTGATTTAATGAAAATTACTGAAAAGGGTTTAATTGAAGTAATTTCATGCAATAAAAAGAACTTTGAAGTAAAAGCAATTGGCTTGAAAGAGCCAAGCTCTGAATCATTTATTCATTTTGAAATTTATAAAAAAAGAAAGGAAATTAACGCGGTTTTTCACGGGCACAATGAAATGGTTTTAAAAAATGCAGAAAAATTTAACTTTACTGAAACAAAAAAATTTCAGGAATTTGGGACAATTGATTTATTAAAAGAAATAACCAAAATATTAAAGAAAAATAATTTCATTTTATTAAAAAAACACGGGTTTATTTCTATGGGAAAAACACTTAATGAAGCAGGAAAACTTGCGCTTAAAATGAAAAAAATGGTGAAAAAATGATTGGAATAATTGGCGGTTCAGGATTAGAGGATCCAAAATTACTGAAGGATTTTGAGGAAAAAAAAATTGAAACAAAATTCGGAAAACCTTCTGGCGCTTATACAATTGGAAAATTAAATGGAGTGGAAGTTGCAGTTCTTTCAAGGCATGGGAAAACCCATTCAATTAATCCGACAAATGTCAATTACAGGGCAAATATTTGGGGATTTAAGGAATTTGGAGTTAAGGCAATTATTGCTTCAAGCGCATGCGGTTCGCTCCAGGAAAAAATCAAGCCAGGGGAACTTGTTTTTCCAAACCAATTCATTGACAGGACAACCAAAAGAGATTCCAGTTTTTATGATAAAGACAGGGTTTGCCATATTTCAATGGCAAATCCGTTTTGTTTTACTTTAAGAAATATTTTAACTGAAACAGCAAAAAAATCAGGAATTAAATTTCATTCAAATAAAACAGTCATAACAATTGAAGGCCCGAGATTCGGCACAAAAGCAGAAGGACATGTTTTTCAAAAATGGGGCGCCCACGTAATTAATATGACTACAGTTCCTGAAGTAGTTCTTGCAAGAGAAGCAGGAATTCATTATCAAACAATAAATATTGTAACTGATTATGACTGCGTTATTGAAAGAGAAGAAGCGGTTAATCTTGAAATGGTTTTAGAAGGAATGAAAAAAAGCGCGCAAAAAACAAGGGAAATAATTTCAAAAGCAGCAACTGAAATTAATAAAACAAAATTTGAATGCACCTGCGAAAAAGAAATAAAGAATGCAATAATATAAAAAATCACTTAAAAACAACAAATATATTTATATATCAATTGATATACAATATTATTGGTGAATTTATGTATTCTGAATTGCAGGTATTCAAAAAAGAGGTTTTGCGATATCCCCGATTGGATACTGTCCTGATGATTGAAGAAGCAATCAGAAAAGCAAAAGGAGATCTAACTGTCAGAGAACTTTGGCTGAAGCTTCCTAAAAAAGTAATGTGGCAAACATATCTCTCTACATTGGATTACCTTGAATACTCCGGAAAGATTTTCATTGAAGAGAATAAGCATGTCGCATGGATTTGGGATCCAAACGGAATTGAAGAACTTAAAAAAAGGAAGCTGGTGATTGAATGAATTCACAGCCAAGAATTCAAAAAATTGGTTTTGCAGAAGAGTCAATTGAAAAAGCTTTCCATAAACTTGAAAAAGGGAAACATGAAGAAAAACAATTATTTGAATTTTTAAAAAGAGCAATTAATGACCTTAAAGAAAATCCTTTTTATGGAATAAGAATTCCTTCAAAACTCTGGCCAAAAAAATATATTGAAAAATATAAAATAAATAATTTAAGAAAGTATAATCTGCCAAACGGATGGAGATTGCTTTACACAATAAAAGCAAATGAAATCGAAATAATTTCAGTTTTAATCGAATGGCTTGACCACAAAAAATATGAAAAAAAATTCAAATATTAAGTGAAAAAATGAAAGAATTCAACTGCGGCAGCCGTTGCGCCGGCTGGCGGGTGCGCACTGCTTTCAGCAGTGCTTAATTGGTGAAAAAATGAAGGAATTCAATTGTGACCTGCATTTTCATGGACCTCAATCCAGCGGAGTAAGCAAAAACATGCTTCTTCCGGTGATTGCAAAGCAATCAGAACTAAAAGGACTGCATGTTGTAAGCTCTGCTGATTTATTGAATGCGAAATGGTTCGAGCATGTGAAAAAAAATTTAACTGAAGAAGAAAATAATGTTTTTAGTGTCCGTGATTCAGATACAAAAGTAATTCTTGGAACTGAAATTAACTGCAATAAAAGAGTTCATCATTTGATTTATTTTCCTTCAATTGAAAGCGCATTGGAATTAAAGGAAAAATTAAAGGGAAAAGCAATTTTTGATTCATGGGGATGCGGAAGGCCAACAATTCATGCAGGCGCGGAAGAAATTGCAGAGCAGGTAAAAGATATTGGAGGAATTATCGGACCGGCACATGCATTCACTCCTTATTTTTCCGTTTACGCGCATTTCAATTCATTGAAAGAACTTTACGGAGAACAGGAAAAAAATATTTATTTCATGGAATTAGGTTTAAGTGCCGATACAAATTTAGCTGATTTGATTTCAGAAAATCATAAATATAATTTTTTAACAAACAGTGACAGTCACTCTCCTTGGCCTTTTCGCATTGGAAGAGAATTTAATAGAATTAAAATGCTTAAACCAAATTTTGATTCATTAAAGAAAGCATTAAAGGAAAAAGAAGAAAAACTCATAACGCTTAATGTTGGTTTGAATCCTCGCGAAGGAAAATATCATTTAACTGCCTGCACTAAATGTTTTGCAAAATATTCCTTGGAACAATCACAGAAACTGAATTTTAAATGCATGAAATGCGCCGGCGAAATAAAGAAAGGGGTTAAGGACCGAATAATGGAATTAAAGGATTCTGATGAAGGAATTCATCCTAAATTCAGGCCTCCTTACATGCATTCAGTTCCTTTAGCTGAAATAATTCAATCGCATTTCAAGGTAAAGAATGTGAATTCAGTTAAAGTGCAAAGCAATTGGCAGGACTTAATTGATAAATTTAAAACTGAAATAACTATTTTAGTTGATGCGCCAATTGAAGAAATAATTGAAGAAAATTCAGAAATAGGTAAAACAATTGATTCATTCAGAAAAGGATTTATTGTTTATGATTCCGGAGGCGGGGGAAATTATGGAACGCCATACATCTGCCATTCAATAAAAGAATGTGAATTAAAAAGAAAAGAAATTAAAGAAAAAAATTTAATTCAAAGAACAATTGGACAGAAAACTTTAGGAGAATATTGATTTACCTCACATAACTTAATTCATCATTGTCTTCTTGTTCTGTTGCTTTTTCAAGTTTTTTTGTCAGTTCAGTGAATGCCTGTTCTATTTCAACTGATTCTTTTTTGATTTTATCCATGTCAACTGGAAACCTGAATTTTTTGTTCAGTAATTCAAGGACTGTTTTTGCGGCTCCGGGATCTCCATAAACTAATCGAATGCTTGTTTCACCCATTAAACAGGCTCCTTTCAATCCATGTACTTTAGCCATTCCAAGAATTAATCCTGCAGCGCCGGAAATAAGCCCTTCACCTTTATTTGAATCAGCCCCTAAAGAAATCCATTCCTGAAGAACGTCCTTATGGGTTGCCGCAGCAACAACTCCCGGAGCTTTTGAAACCCTTTTTTCCCCGATATTTATTCCGGCCAAAGTGATTATCTGGGAAACCCCTTTTGCCTTCATTTCAGAAACAATTTTTCCTGCAAATTCATAATGCTCTTTTCCGCTGGATGATTTTGCATCCAAAGCAGGCTGAATCGGCCCCGAAAGAAACAGGAATTTCTGCCCTTTTAATTCATAAAAATAAATTTCGTCCTTGATTAATTCAAGCACTCCTTTTGTTGTGTGCACACTCGGAGGGAATGAATCAGAAATAATTTCCCCGACTTTTTTCGGCTTTAATTCCTTGATTAAATAATCAACAACGATTTTTCCAACCAAACCGATTCCAGGCAAACCAGTTAAAAGAACCGCATTTTCAAATCCTTTTCCGTTAAGAAAATTAATTTTTGTCGCCATAAAAAAATCTTTTCCCCTCAAATAAATTCAAAACCAAATAAATTCAATTTCATTTCAAATCAAATACAAATAAATTCAAAACCAATACAGATAAATTCAATTCCTCACAAATCAATTTCATTCAAAATAAATTTAATTTCAATTTATTTTCCTTTCAGTTCAAATGAGCCTGTTCCTTTTCCGGATTTGACTGAATCAACTGCAGCTTCAGCAAAGGCATTAATGTTTTTTTCCGCATCCTTGTAATTGAATGAAGTTGATTTTACCTTGAATGCGCTTGAACCCAAATATATTACTTCAACATTTTTTCCTTTTACTTTATCCATTCCTGCCTTGACTGCCTTCTTAATCACTTCAACTCCGGCAAAGGCATTCGATGAAATCTTTAATGTGCCTTCAACTGTTTTTTTCGGCTCTTCAATGCTTTTGTCAATCAATTCAATCAATGGCTTCATAAATTTTTTTGAAACCCCTTCAGCGGCTTTTTCTTTATTTAATTTTATTTCAGAAAATGCTTCATGCAATGAATCATATTTTTCAAGCAAAGGCACTGCAACCTCATCCCATGCAACAGAAGGGTCTGTTTTAACCTGGCTTGCAAGAACTTCCAATAATTTCTGCGCTCTTTTAAATGATTTGAATTCATCAATTCTGGTTCTTTGTGCGCGGGGAGAAACCCTTATAAAAGACAAATCCACCTGGTTTTTTTCAAGAGAAACATTTGTTACTTTTGCAGCACGCATCTGGCCTTCTTTTACAAAAGTCCTAATGTTTTTAATCCATGAACTGCTTACCTGAGAAATATGTACAAATCCCTGGACTCCTTCATATTCAGATAATTCAGCAAACACCCCATAATCCAGTATTTTGGTTATTTTGCATACAACCACTTCGCCTACTTCAGGAAACTGCACTGCTTTCACTTCCTCAATAATCCTTGAACTCATTCAAAATTTTTCCATTAATTCCTGCCTTTGAACCTGAAGGCTCAGCCAGCATTGAACTGCATTTAAAGCATTTCACTTTAGTTGAGGCAGCGGAAAAAGTTGTCTGCGTACTGCTGCATTTATCGCATTTAATTTTTAAAAATTTTGATTTCGGCTTCTTGATTAATTTTTTTTCATCCATTTAAAAACCCCCTGTTTTAAAGCTTTAAAATCCTCGATTTTAAATCCATTTAAAAATCTCCTATTTTTAACACATTGATTCCTGAATTTAATTTAAATTTAATCATTTTAAATTTAATCATTTTAATTTAACTAAATTTCTTCCTTCCAGAAGCTTTGCAATCTGAACAGGCAGTTCAACTTCCTCTCCTTTTTTGAAAGGCCCGTATTCCTGCATGTCTGTTCCGACAAAAGAAGGAATCTCAGAAGAAATTCTGGCTCGCACTTTATTTAAAGCCTTTGCCTTTTCCTTGCCTAAGCCTTTTTTTTCAGCCAAAAACACGTCTTCCAGCAGGGCATCATGCCCTTCAACCTGCTTTAACAGCGCTGAAAACAATTTTTTTTCTTCAGGAGTAAAGCCAAGAAAATCAATTTCCTTTGTTTTGGCGGCAACCAGAACCTTATTCAGAATTTTTTTTTCCCTTATTAAAAAAATTTCTTCCACCAGTTTTTTCAGATTAGTAAATGACCTTGTTTTTGAAATTGAAAAATCCTTTAATGAATCAAAATATGCTTTTTTTTCTTCATCCACAAATTCTCCCAGGTCATCAAAAAAATCTTCTTCAAGTTCTGTTAATCTGGAGGAATTTTTTTCCAAGCGATGAATTCTTCTTAATTCGTCATAATTCAAAACCATAAGTATTACCCCTTAACAATAAATAAACTGCAACAGCTTTTGGAAGAGTGATTTCTTCCTTTTCTTTAAACCCACCCCACCTTTTATTATTTAAATAGAACTCAGGAGTTTTTTTAACACTAACCTTTAGTTCTCCTTCATTAAAAACAACTGCGTCATCAAATGCATTGAATTCTTTTAATTCATTAAATGATAATTCTTTTGCAATCAACCCTGTTGAGCCATGCAATGTATTTGGCACCCTTACAATTTTTCTTGAATCAATTGAAGTACTTCTATCTAATAAAATTTTTTTTCTTTCAGCAATTCTTGAAAGGATTCTTTCCCATGCCTCGCCTGTTTTTTTTAAAGGAGTAAATGACTGAAGCATTCCTTTATTTAAATCATTCAAAACTCTTTCTTTATCATAAAAAATTCTTTTAATTTGAGCATTGCCAAACCCACTCCAAACCGCGAGTTCTTCAAATTTTTCTTCTTCAATTAATTCATTTAATTCATTTAATAAAATTTTTTGCCAGCCTTTTTTTTCTTTTTCTCTTGGACAAAACATTGCTTTTTTTCTTTTATCAAAATAAAAACCCAAAGTTTGTGTTTCCAACCCGTTCGCGGTCAAATAATCAACTAATTCAACTCTTGCTTTAGGTGAAAGTAACTGGATTTCTTTTGAACGAATATGAACATGGAAACCTTTGCTGCCGCTATTATGCAATAATATTGGCAAAGCCCCTCCCCAAAAATTCTCGTTTTGTTCAACAGAAAAATCATAAACTTTTTTCTTTCTCTTTTTTTTAATTTCTTTAATTTTTAAAAACCCTAACTCTGAATCAATCAATTTTTTATAATTTTTCAAAACAATTTTGTGTTCTGAAGAAAAATAATTTTTTCCCCATGACTTCAACCAGTTAATTATTGCAATAATTTTATCTCGAGATAGTCTTTTTTTCTTTAATAAAAGATTGTGCTCTACGCGGTTCTTCTGGAATTTTTTTGAACCATATTTAACCTTAATTTTACTTAAATCAAAATAAATTTTTTTAAGCGGAAACACAGGGACTATTTTTTGACGTGGTTTAGGAGCAAATTTTATTTTTTTATTTAGCAAATAATTTTTAGAAATTTTAAGCATATAAACTGTTGAACCTTTGAAAAATGTTCCTTGAGGCAAATAATGGGGCTTGTTTTTTTCCTTTCTTACAGTTACAGGCAAACCATTTAGATTACATAACCAAGCCAAAGATTTAATTAAATCATGAGAAACACTTTTTATAATATAAGAATACTTTCCTTTTTTGTAGCCGTCAGAATTGATGTACCCTTGCAAAAAAGCCCTAAATTGTTTATTGCTTAGTTTCCAAATCCAAGAAGGCAGTTTTTTATTTTTCGCTCCAAAACCAAAATTTTCCTTAAAAAAAGAAGACCATTTAATTGAATCAAAACAAACCTGTATGCAATTTTTACTTGGCTTAGAAAAAGAAATACTTTCTTTCTTAATTTTGGATTTGTGCTTTAAATATTTTATTTTTTTAAGAAAAGCCAAAGAGACACCTGAATTTCTTTTTGCAAATTCAAGAGGAGACAAATTTGAAGCTAAAAATTCATCACTCTTCACTTTAAAAAAATCTGTTTCAGTTAATTTTGAAATCTCTTTAACAACTTCATTAATAAATTCAGTTTCTTTGGCATTGAAAGTGAATCCAATACGGGAATAATTCCTACAAGTATGACCATCCCCCAGATAATAGCCACAGAACTTTAGAAACTCATCAGTAATATTAATTTTATCATTAAACACTCTTTTTTTTCCTTTTCTAAACTTTTTAGAATATGAATGAAATATGTGTTCAAGTGATTCTTGCTTGTTTTCAGAAACAAAAGAAACTAAAAAATCATCTTCAGAAATTTCGCTTGTTTTCTTTTCAATTATGGAAGCATCTTTCTCAAAAACATAAATTGAATGGTCTTTTGTTACACTTATTGGTTCAGAAGAACATTCAAAAAACAAATCAAAAACAAAATCATCATGTTCAATACAATTTGTTACTCTTGCAAAATTAACTGAATAATTATTAGCACAACTCAAAACACTTAATTCTTTTTCCTTCTTGTAAAGATTAACAGCAGTCTCAAAATTTGTGAAAAAAACATCCTTGTTTTTCTTTTTAACTAAAACAGGAGTGTTTCCAGTAACTGAAAAATTGAATGAATAACCTTCAGTTAACCCTAAATCAATTTCTAATAAATCAAGCATTCTAATTAATTCTTTTTTTACTTCATTCAAGCATTCAGGACAAACCCATTCCTCTATTTTTAATCCTGTTCCGCATGAATCGCATGCTTCCATCAGGCCAGTTCCTTCTTTTCCGCAGGAAGGGCATTTCCAGAAAGTGTGCTTTTCACTGCATTCAGTTTTCAAGTCATCTGCATCAAATTCAAAAACCAAGTCGCTTCCTTTCCATTCCTTGGCTTCCATTGGCCTTGCATTAGGAAATTTATAATAAGCAACTGAATAAGAAAAATAAAAAGGAGAATCATTTACAAGAAATTCATTCATTTCTTTTGCATTATTAAAACTTAAATGCCTTGAAGAAATTTTCTGCCCGAAATTCCCGAAACCGAATTCCCGTTCATTCAATCTTGGAATTCCTTTAACAGGATTTGATTTATAATAAGAAGAAAATTCTTTTTTCAGGTAATTCTGGATTTCCTTTTCATCAAAAATCATTATTTCACCCAAAAGCCCTTCCTAAATAAATCATGAATTCCAGTAATCATTTTTCTCCATCCAATCAATTCAATTCCTTCAATCATTTTCCCGCCCTGTCCCTGTAATACTGTATCGGATTTTTTACACTGCAATTTTCCAGGCATAAATCATATTCCTTCATTTTTTCGCATCCAGGAGGCGCAATATCATTTTCAGTCAAACGCTTTACCTGGTATTTAGTTATTTTTTCATTGAAATTAGGGGTTTTTGAAAACAAATTAATTACATTTTCTGAATTCATTCCAATTCTTAATAAAAAAACCGCTATTGCAAACCTTCCCATATGAGGAATGTTTTTTCCATTCAATAAAGAAGAATATAATTCTTTCATGCAGGGAGGAAAAAATTCCGGTTTAATAGGCCCAAATGCAGTAAAAACAATTTTTTCAGAATAAACTTTTTCCATTTCAGAATTCAGCTCCTTTGCTTTTGAAAGAATTTTTTTGGGAAAAGAATCAATTTTCAACGGCAATGAATTCCTTAAATTTGATTTAATTGTTTCAGTTAAAACCCTTAAAAAATCGTTTTTGGTTAAAAAAACTTTTCCGTCTTCAACCCTTTTATTAATTAATTTCATTTGCTTATGGGAAAAATCATTTTTTAAATAATCCAATACCTTCATTGAGGCAAAAAATTCATTTAAAAGAATTGGGTCAAATTTTAATTTCAATTCCATTGCCAAATCAATTACTGTTTCATTTTTTTCTTTTTGCAATGAATTGAATGCCTGCAATGCAATAAAATTACTGAAATCATTTAATGCAGTAAATGAATTCATTTTTGAAACAATTAATTTTGCAACAGGAAAAGCCATTACTTCATTTTTTAATAAATCCTTTGAAATTTGAATTTTTTCAGGAGTTAAATACTTTTGATTTAAAATAGAAGCTTTAACCAACCAAGTTGCTCTATCAAGTACTTGATTTGATAAAGAATCAATTGAAGAACCATCTAATTCAACAATCCTTTTTGCTTTACCAGAAAAAGGATACTTTTGAGCAAACTTCAATTCAGTTAAAGAATCCATAAAAAAGACTTCCTTGAAAAAGAATAAAAAGCGAGGGGAAACCTGGGTTTCTCCTTACGTTAACCCTTTCCTTAGCGCTCTTTCAGAGTGCATTAAAAGTTAAGCAAAAGAAATGAATTCAAACAGCATGCCTTACTTTGTAATGCGTTGCTTTAGGCAAACCTAAAAAAATTGTTACGCCTTTTTCAGTTCCTTTTGGATTGCTTCTTGCTCTTAAAGGAGAAATCTGTGGACTTCTTCCTCTTTCATCAACAACTAGTCTATTTCCTGAATGAATCAAATCTCTTGCAGAAAGCTTTCCAAAACCCCGAGTTGAATTTTTAGGAAAATTTCCCTCAAGATGAGCAATTGAAAAACGCATTCTTCCAATTTTCCTTAAGTTTTGGGGCGAAAGCATTACACCATAACCTCTTACTCCAATTGAAAAATGTCTTTCACTAGGATTAACAAAAACCTCAACTGGTTTTTTACTCTTCTGATGTTTTATTGCATCAGTAACAAGATTATCCAATGCCTGCTCTAAAGCAGGCGCATTGCAAAACACTTCAATGTTTGCTTCAGGCAATCTTAAATGAACTTGAGATAAAACATTCTCTCGGTGAGTAAACCTTCCTTCAAGCACCCCATTGCCTAAATACTTCCCGCCATATTTTTTTTCAAACCAGTTCTTCAAAACATTCCTTAAATCAGTTTCTTCAACTTTAGTTATTTTTCTGCCAGCGTGCTTTGCAAGAAAATTTTTCTTAAAAAAAATAATTTCTGAGCTGATACTTTTTGTTGCACGGAGAATTACTCCAGCAAAACTAGAAGATTTGATTTTTTCAGAACTGGCTGTTTTTTTTAAAAAAGATTCTAGCCTTGGAATGAACTTTAAAAAATCAGGTTCAACTTTCTCTAAATCTTCCCTGAATTTCTGCAATACTTCTTCATTGAAATCAGAAATCATATATGGTCCATAAGCCTTTTGGTATCTTTTCGTCAATCCATCAAATTCATGAAAAACTTTTTCCAATTCAGCTGATGAAAAACCTTCTCGCCCAAAACAATATGAAATCATGTTAAGACCGCTAACAATTTGCTGAAACCGACCTTTTTGATTATGCGTAAAAAAATGAATCAAATTCGGTTCTTTCTTAAAATAACGCATAAACTAAATAATGAATCCAAAAATATTAAAGCTTTCTTATAAAATCATTCCTTTCCTTTATGCAAAAAAACAAAGAAGCTCAAGTAAAAAAAAAAGGCGAACGAAGTGAGCAGTGTTTTTGCCAACTCCATATTCAAGCAAAGCTTGAATTGGCACAGCAACTTGAAAATTTGCTTGTGTTTTCCCAAAAAGTTGTTACAAAATCACATGCACTACAAAAGAATTCAATTCTGTTCCTGTGCTAAAAGAAAAAACCATAATGGCTGAATTATTATTCCTTCTTTTTCTGCAGAGAATTCCTTTTGGCTTACAATCAATCCTTTTTCAGCATTAAATTTTTTCATAAAAGAAACTAATTGCTTTTTTTCTATTTTGCCGTGTTTGACTTCAATCGGAAAGATTTTACCAGACTCCTTTTTTTTCACAAAATCAATTTCAAAGGCATTTCTATAATAGTTTTCTGCAGAAATGCATTCCGCAACAGCAACCTCAAAAATTTTTTCCATAATCCTATCAGAAAAAAAATCCGGAAGCAAAGCAAAACAGAAAGCCGTGCTTGAAGGATAAATTTTTTTGCCTTTTCTTGAAGAAACCAAAAGATTGCCTCTGAGATTTTTAACCTCTTTTATTACAAGCCCATAAAAAAGATATTCAATGTAATTGCTTATTGTTATCTTGCTTTTTCCCAAATCTTTTGAAAGACGATCAATATTCAAAATCATTCCTGGTTCTTTGATAAAGAGTTCAAGCAATGTTTTCAATAAATCCAAATCCTTCAAAGAAAATTCTTCCGGAATGTCTTTATAAACAATTTTTTCAAGAACTGCGTTTTTCATATAATTTTTTATCACTTCATCACTTTTTTCAAAAACAATTTCAGGAAAACCGCCTTTCCTTAAATAATCCATAAGCAAAGGCATTGCTTCCCTGCTAAAAATTTCTGGCTTAGCTAAATCAATTTTCATGTTTTTCCATTCAAGAAATTCGGCAAAAGAAAGCGGTTTCACAAAAAATTCAATCATTCTTCCGGCAAGGCTTTCAGAAGATTTTCTTTTAAGTGAAACAGAAGCAGAACCAGAAAGAAAAATTTTCAGATTAGGATTTAAATCATAAAGAATTTTTATTTTTGATTCCCAATCCCTGACTTTCTGAATTTCATCAAAAAAAACAAACACCTTTCCTGCATCGGCAATCCTTTTCCTTAAAACCTTTTCCTCAAAAGCAGAAACAACCCCTTCAATGCTTGCTGATTTTTCATCAAAAGAAAAATATAAAATATTATCTGAATTGAATTTTGAATCAATTAAATGCTGAATCAACTGATAAAAAACAGTTGTTTTACCCACTCTTCTTAAGCCATACACCAAAACAATAAAACGCTTATCCAAATAAGATTTCAGCAAACCAAAAACAGGGCGTTTTCTTAAACCCAAAAAAGCTTCAGGAACAACCCCTTTAACCCACCAAGGATTAAACTGGGTTAAAACAGTAAAATCAATACTTTCAAACATAACAAAAAACCATTTACTTATTAGTATAGTATAGTATACGAATAAGTTAAATATTAGTATGTTGTAGTGTACTATAATATTACCATATTATATGCACTAAAAAGAATTCAATTCATTTAAGTTTGCTTTTTATGTCTTGGTTTTGAATACCATTCAAACATGTCGCGCCTTAATTTGCACATTTCACCTGAAGCTTTATTATAAAAAACAATTCCTTCTGCAGCCATTGAATTCTCAAAACCAGTTGATTCATTTACTTCTGATTTAATTCCTTTCTGCCTTTTATAAATGCTCCACAATCCCTTAAATGTTTCACTTACTGTTAAAAATTTTTCTTTTTCTGTTTTATCCCTATTCTGTTCCGTGAATTCATCCCAGAATTTGAATCTGCAGTGCTTGCGTAAAAAATCAAATGAAAGCCAAAAAGGCTCCTTCAAATTATATGGATTGCCGTTAATATGCGGTCCCACAAGTTCGCCGAAATACTGCCCGTCACTTAATTCCTTTAAATTAATTTTTTCAAAATCAATTGCATTCTTTATTCCTTCAAAAAACCATTTTTTATGCTTCCAAATATCAATTTTATTCATTCGGTTATAAATCTCAGTAATTTTATGGCTTTCAACAATAATTGAAACATTGGTTCCATCAATTTTATCCGAAGCAATGCATTCATTAGAAAAAATCCATTCAAATTCAGGACTAAGTTTCGGCACAACAATAAAAACTTCATTAACAAATTCCCTTTTAAAAGGGCTTTCAAGCTTTGGAAAATTTTTTACCTCCATAAAACCACTAATAAATTAAATTCAGAAAAAATTAATTGCTTTACAGTTAAAGCTTCACAAAAACAAATAAAAAACCTTGTTCTTTTAAAAGAACAAAAAAACAGGTTCTTGTTCGATAAAAAGAACAACAATTACAGAATCATATGAGCTAAAAAGAATTCAATTCTTGTTTTTCCAATTGCATATGATGCCTTTAATGCGGTGTCTGATTTTAATTCTAAAATGATTTCTGATTCATTGTCTGCTTCCTTTACAATGTTCTGCAGAAAATTCAGGGAATATTTTGAAGTTACATCCTGTTTTGCTTCAATTGAAATTCCTTTTGATTTAGTTGTTGCAAGCAAAGTTCCTGAAGAGCCTTTTGCTTCAACAAAAAACTTGTTTTTTTCAACTTTTAAAACAACAGTTGAACTGAATAAAGCAGCATCCTTTAATGCTTCCTTAATTAATCTTGCATTTATTTTCACTGTTGCATCAAATGAATAATTCGGCAGTTTGACCTCTTCCTCGCTTAAATCCAATAACGGCAATTTGAATGAACGCTTTACTTCATTATCCAGTTCAATCAGCATTTCATTTTCAGTTAAGTCAATTTTCATTTTATCTGACGGATTAGTGCGCGCCATTATTTTATTTAATCCATTAAAGTCAATTCCAACCAGGGTCGGCTCAATGTCGTATTTTTCAAATAATTCTTTTTTCATATGAAAGTCAACCAATACAATCTGGCTTGGATCAGTTGCCTTGAATTTTAATCCATCAAATGAAAAACGAAAATTTCCTTCAGAAATAAATGAACTAATTGCTTCAATTGATTTCTTAAAAGATTCAATATTTGATAATTCAATCATTTGCCTTCCCTTAAATAAATGACAATAATAGTTTTTTTAAAGCAAACAGAAGCAAACAATTACTGGGCTTTTTTCCTTAAAATTTTTGCTTTTTTAATTTCTGTAGGCTGCCTACTGTCTCCCTGCACATGCCAATAAACAATGCTTCCTTTTTTATTAAAACCAAACTGGTTTTCTCCTTCTTTACGAGAATGATGTGAAAAAATCATTGGACAATTAGAAGTATCCGCCCCTAAATATTCTCCCAAATAATGGATTATGCCTTCTTCGAATTTATCGCATGACATTACAACCAAATCCCCTTTTTTAATTGGCTCATCATTCAATGCAATTCTGCTTGCATGGATTCTTCTTGGCCTTAAAGAAGAATGCATTCTGTGTTGTGCAGGCTTATTAAAATAATTTAACAATTTCCTTAAAGGCATTTTTAATTCACTTATAATTGTAAAACCTAATTAAAACAATAAAACTAAATAAAGGAAGAGATTAAATTAATTAAAAGGAAGAGATTAAATTAATTATAGATATAAAGTGATAAATATGAATAAATTGATTTTAATTTTATTAATCGGAATTGCATTGATTTTAAGCGGATGCACTCAAACTGCACCTGAATGTGACGGGCATTCATTAGGAGAAAGATGGGATGCAGATGACGGATGCAATACATGCCAATGCACTGAACAAGGAACAGCATGCACTGCAATGGGTTGCATTGAAAATGAATGCATTACTGCAAGCGACTGCACTAAACCAGGTGTTACGAATGCAGGCCCTTGTCCTGGACAATTTGATTGCATTCAAGGGCAGTGCTCTTGGCAATGCAATTCAACAATCGGAAACCCTGCTTCAGTTAAATGCGTTGAAGACGGCGGAGAATTCAAAATAATTACTGAATCAAACGGAAGCCAATATGGAATATGCATTTTTGATGATAATTCTTACTGCGATGAATGGAAATATTTCCGGGGAGAATGCAGTAAAGGAGAAACTCAAACAGAATGTGAAGGGCATTCATTAGGAGAAAAATGGAATGCAAGTGATGGATGCAATTCATGTGAATGCACTGGATTAGGAACTCAATGCACTGCAATGGGTTGTGAAAACAATGATTTTTCATGTGAAATAATTGAAGACTGTGATACTAATTTGCCTCATGATTTATGTGCTGGTTCATGGGATTGCATTGAACAAGAATGCACTTGGTTATGCTGGGAGGATTAAAAATGAATAAAATAATTATCGGAGCTGACCACGGCGGATATAAATTGAAAGAGTTATTGCAAAAACATTTAGTGAAAAAAGGATTTGAAGTAATTGATTTAGGAACACATTCAATTGATTCAGTTGATTATCCTGATTATGCCAAAAGAACTGCAAAAAAAGTTTTAAGTGAAAAAAATTCAATTGGAATATTAATCTGCGGAACAGGAATCGGAATGAGCATGACGGCAAATAAATTTAAAGGCATCCGCGCCGCTTTATGCTGGAATGAAAAAACAGCTAAATTAGCAAGAGAGCATAATGATGCAAATATTCTATGTTTAGGCGCAAGGGTGTTGAAGAAAAATGAAGCAGTAAAAATAATGAATGCTTTTTTGAAGACAAAAACTTCAAAAGAAAAAAGGCACCAGAGAAGAGTAAAGAAAATGAATTCATGCGGAATGAAAATCAATTAAGCCCTGTTTTGCGCAAAGCAAAACAGTGCCTCGGTGCCAACGGACGAAACCGTTGAAATGAATTCATGCAAAATGAAGATTTGAAGTAAATTATTTAAAAATTTAAAAATAAAATTTAATTTTCACATTCTGCTCTTTTTTTCATTTTTTCATAATTTTTTACCGCCTGATTTCTAATGTGATTTAATTGTTCTTCATTTAAATGCTTGAATCTTTTTTGAGCAAATAAATAATCTTTTGGATCTATTAATTCTTTTGGTTCAAAATTTAATTTGAATTCTCCATTTTCATATTCAAATAAAAACCATAAACCTGATTGAACTGCTTTTTTGGCAAGTGCAACTGAAAACATTCCATCAAATCCCGCGCCTAAAGCGCAGGGGGCATGGACATCAATGAATCTTGTTCCATTCATTTCTTTTGCTTTCATTACTTTTCTTTTCAAATCAGCAATAAATCCAATTGAAGCGCTTGCGGAGTAAGGAATATTATGCGCAGCCATTATTTCAACCAAAGGCTTTCTTTCACTTTGCTTTCCTGAAATTTTTTTCCCTACAGGGGAAGTGGTTGTTCCTGCACCATAAGGAGTTGCACCGCTTTTTTGAATTCCTGTATTTGCATAATTTTCATTGTCATAACATACAACCAGCACATTATCATTTCTTTCAGCCAGGCCGCTTAATGCGCCGAAGCTTATGTCATATAAGCCGCCGTCTCCTGCAATTACAACAACTTTTGTATGATAATTTCCTTTTGCTTCCAGTGCTGCAGCAACGCCTGAAGCAACTGCAGGGGAATTTTCAAAAATTGAATGAATGTATGGAACCCTCCAGGCGCTTAAAGGGTATTTAGAGGAAATTATTTCCATGCACCCGGTTGCATTAACAACAATAATGTCTTTTCCTAAAACATCAAGAACAGTCCTTAATGTAAGCGCAGGCGCGCATCCAGGGCATCCTGAATGGCCGGGGGCGAATAAATGCTTTTCTTTTGGTTCAGTCATCTTAATTTCACCCCTTCAAACCCGTCATAGCCAATCCATTTCTTTAATTCTTTTCCTGAATTTAATTTTTTGAATAATGAATTAAATTCTTTTCTTGTAATGCTTCTTCCGCCCAAGCCCCCGAAAAAACTTGAAACAACTGAATTGGTTCCATTTAATGCCTCGCATATTTCTAAATATAATGGGGCTTCGCTTCCTAAACTTAATGCCCTGTCAATTACTCCGATTTTTTTTCCTGCTAAAATTCTTCTGATTTTTTTTCTTGGAAAAGGCCGGAAAGAACGGATGTATAATACCCCTACTTTTTCCCCTTTTTTTCTTAATTCTTTTGCAGTTTCTTCCGCATTTAACATCATGCTCCCTAAACCAACAATTATTTTTTCTGCATCTTTGCAGTTAAATGCATCAACTGCATTATAATTTCTTCCAATTAATTGTTTCCATTTTTTTCCTGCTTCTTCAATTATTTTTTCTGAATTAATTAAATCCTTTTGAAGGTCTTCCCTGAATAACTGATAATGCTCAGGCCCGGCATACACTCCCAAACTTAAGGGCTTATTTGGATCCAATTTTATTTTTGGATTGAATTTAGGCAAAAATTTATCGACTTTTTTTTGTGAAGGAATAAGTATCTGCTCCACTGCATGGGTTAAAAAAAATCCGTCAACACAAACCATCACAGGCAATAAGCATTTTTCTGCAATAAAAAAAGCCTGAGGCAATAAATCAACTGCTTCCTGGCTTGTTTTTGCATATAACTGAATCCACCCGGTGTCCCTTTGGCTCATTGTGTCTTGATGATCATTCCAAATATTTAATGGAGAACTAACTGCCCTGTTTCCAACAAGCAATACCATTGGAAGACGCATTCCTGCAGCACTATGAAGGACTTCGTGCATGAATAAAAGCCCTTGACCTCCGGTAGTGCTGAAAGTTCTTGCCCCTGCAGCGCTTGCTCCAACCAAAGCACTGATTGCACTCATTTCTGCTTCAACTGCAATAAAATTCTTTAATTTTCCGTCAGCATAATATTTCGCCATTTTTTCAGCCACATGTGTTGTGGGAGTAATCGGATAAGCAGCAACAACTTCAGGCCTGCATAATAAAATACTTCTTGCCATTGCATTAGAGCCTGAAACAGTCAGTTTTCTTTCTTCAGTCATCATGCTCCACTTCCTCCATATGAATTGCTTTTGCAGGACAATTTAATGCGCACTGCGAACATCCCTTGCAGTAATCCAAATCAATTATTGGAAATTTTTTTTCTGAATCAATTATTCCTTCAGGACAAACATCTTGACATGTTCCGCATTTAGTGCATTTGCTTTCATTTACAACAGGTTTTTTTGATTTCCATTTTCCTGTTTTTTGTCTAAGTGAACTTCCAGGCAATGCATGAGGAATAATCATTTAACCGCCTCCGTTTTTTTATAGCTTTCTTCAACCAAATCAATGTTTGCCTTAATGACTTCTTTGGGAAATTTATTCAGCTTTATATTGATTCCTTTCCTAAGCGAATTAATTGAAACAAAACAGGTAATTTTTGCCAATGCCCCAAGCATTACTGTATTAGTTATTGGTTTTTTTAAATGCTTTAATGCAAGTGAAGTTCCGTCCACAGTAAAAACATTTTTTGTTTTCCTGAACTTAAAATGTTTCGGAGGATGCTTTGAATTAATTAAAATCAATCCGTTTTCTTTCAGGCCTTTGTCAACTTTTATTTCATCCATTACTGAAGGGTCAGTTACAACAACAATGGAAGGAGAATCAATTTCTTCAATGAACTGAATTTGGATGTCGCTTATTCTGCAGAAACTTACCACAGGAGGGCCTCTTTTTTCAGAGCCAAATAAAGGAAATGCCTGTGAATGCAGGCCTTCAAATGCTGCAGAAATCGCCAAAGCTTTCGCTGCAGTAACAACACCCTGCCCTGCCCTTCCATGAAAACGAATCTCTTCCAACATAACCCAAATATAAATGCAACCACAAATAAATACCTTTCGGCAAAAAACTTAAACAAGGTTCGTCAAAGAACTTAAAAATCATTTTTTTGAAAAAATACATTTAAAATCTTGATTTAAAAAATTAATGTTATTCATTAATGAAATGGAAAACGATTTTGATGTAGTTGTTGTTGGTGCTGGGCCTGCAGGAAGCAGTGCTGCTTTTTTTTGCTCAAAAAACGGGTTAAAGGTATTGCTTTTAGATAAAGCAAAATTTCCAAGGGATAAAACCTGCGGAGATGCAGTAAGCGGAAAAAGCGTCGGCATCCTGAAAAAAATGGGCTTAAATAAAAAAATGAGTTCACTTCCGCATGGAAACACTAATGGAGTTATTTTTTCTTCCCCTGCAGGAGACCAGGTGCAGATAGGCTATCCTTCAAGCGACAACCGCGGAGGGGAAGGATATGTATGCAGAAGGGAAATTTATGACAATTTTTTATTTGAAAACGCAAAGAAGATTTCCGCAAAAACAATTCAGGAATTTATGGTTACTGATGTATTAAAAGAAGGGGAACAGGTAATCGGAGTAAAAGGAAAAGGAACTGACGGAACTGAAAAAGAATTTTATGCAAAAGTTGTTGTCGGCGCAGACGGAGCAACTTCAATTGTTGCAAATAAAATGGGCTTAAGCAAAATCAATCCAAAGCACCAATGCATTGCCGCAAGGGCATATTATTCAAACATTAAAAATTTAACTCCTAATATTGAAATTCATTTCATTAAATCAATTATGCCTGGTTATTTCTGGATTTTTCCATGCGAAAACGGAAACGCAAATGTCGGAGTAGGAATTCTTGCAAGCGATTTGAAAAAGGATTCAAGAAAACTGACTGAAAGAATGCTTGATGCAATCAAAAACGATGAATTATTCAAAGAAAGATTTAAGGATGCAAAAATGATTTCAGAAATAAAAGGCTGGCAGCTTCCATTGGGTTCAAGTAAAAGAAAACTCGCAGGAAACGGGTTTGTTTTATGCGGGGATGCAGGCTCATTAATTGACCCTTTTACAGGGGAAGGAATGGGAAATGGAATGACTTCAGGATATTATGCCGCGCAGGTAATTTCCGATGCCTTTAAAAGAAATAATTTCACTGAAAAAAAATTATCAGAATATGAAAAAAAATTATGGAAAGAAATTGAAGATGAAATTAATTCAAGCCATTTACTGCAGAGACTTGGAAAGCACCAATGGCTATTGAATTTTGTAATCAATAAGGCGGCAACAAAAAAAGAAGTAAGGGACATGATGTCAGGAATGCTTGCAAACGAAAATGCCGCGAAGAAATTTTACTCACCATGGTTTTACTTGAAATTGCTGTTTAGTTAATTGAAACCAGTTTTCAATTAATTGTTTTCAAATTTCGCAATACTAAAATGAAGGAAAAATAATGGAATTCAATGAACTTATTCCTGAATTAAGCGTTTCTGATTTTAAAAAAGCTTTGGAATTTTACACAAAAATACTGGGCTTTAAAATAGAATACCAAAGAAAAGAATCAAATTTTGCTTTTTTATCAAGAGAAAAAGCACAAATAATGATTGAAAAAACAAACAATAAATGGAAAACCGGCAAACTTGAATACCCTTTTGGAAGGGGAATAAACATTCAAATAGAAGTAAAAGACATTGAAACCATCATTAAAAAGCTGAAAAAAGAAAAATATCCAATAAAATTCGGTCCTGAAGAAAACCAATACAGAAAAGGAAATAAATTTCTTTCATTCAAAGAAATTTTAGTGATGGATCCAGACGGATATGTTTTAAGATTTTCACAGCAAACAAAAAATAATAATAAATCAATTAAGAAATCAGAGAAACATTAAAAGAAATCACTTTACTTTCAGCATCCTCTTTAATGCTTTTTCTGCTTTTTCCGAAATTTCTTTTTCAACAAAAATTTCATTGCTTTCTTCCTGCAATACTTTCAAGGTATTTTCCAGGGAAATTTTTTTCATATAAGGGCATATGGAACAGGGATTGATGAATTCTTTTTCAGGAAATTTCATTTTCAGCACATCACTCATTCCGCATTCAGTAACTACAAGAAATTGCTTTGCAATTGATTCTTCAGCATACTTAACCATTCCTGAAGTGCCTCCAGCAAAATCGCTTAAAGCAATTACTTCAGGTTTGCATTCCAAATGAGACATTATTTTTATTCCGGAAAATTTCTTTTTATAATTCTTCAATTGCCCTGCACTGAATCCTTCATGTGCAATGCATTTGCCATTCCATAAAATCAGTTTCTTTTTTGTCTGCTTCTGCAGGTTTGCACCCATGAATTTGTCCGGCAAAAAAATGATTTTGTCTTCAGGAAATGATTCAATCACTTTCAAAGCATTTGCTGAAGTGCATATAGCGTCGCTTTCTGCTTTCACTTCTGCAGAAGAATTAATGTAAGTAATTACGGGAATTTTGGGGTGTTTTTGTTTTAATTTTTTCACATCTTCTGCAGTGATACTTTCTGCAAGAGAACACCCAGCATCCAAATCAGGAAGCAGAACTTTTTTGTTTGGAGAAAGCATTTTGGCTGTTTCAGCCATGAAATGAACTCCGCAAAAAACAATTATTCCTGCATTAGTTTCCTTTGCTTTTTTTGCCAATGCAAGCGAATCCCCAATAAAATCAGCCACTCCAGCCAAAATTTCGGCTTTCATGTAATTATGCCCTAAAATCACTGCTTTTTTTTCTTTTTTCAATGCATTAATCTGCAAAGTAATTGGAGCAATATCCCTGCAATAATCCAGTGAATTCCCTAAAAAAGAAAGGCTTGAATAAAGCCTTTCTGCTTCTTTTCCTGTTTCTTTGCCTGAAAACATGGTTCTTCAACTAAAAAGAAAATGCAGAGAAATGATTAATAAAAGAATCCAAGCATATGAATATGTGGTAAAAATGATGATAGAATCAAAAAAAATAAGAATTAAATCAACTAAAAAACGCTTAAAACTGGTTTTTGAGGAAGGAGATGACATAATTTCAGAAATAAAGAATGCAATGGCTGAAAATAATGTAAAGGAAGCCGAACCAAAAGAAGTGCATGGAATGCTTAAAAAACTGAAGCTTAATTTTTTTCAGCACAACAAATTCAGGGCAATGGATTTTGAAAACATTACGCCCTTAAAAATTTCAGGAAAACTGAACATGAAATCAGGGGAAATGTACGGAGGAATTCATTTAAGCATTAACCCGAACAATCCATTGGTCGGAACAATTGTTTCAGCCACTGCGGGAAAAAACACTGAAATAGCGCTTGAATTCATTGAATTTCAGGAAGAATAGCAAAAAAATTAAATAAGAAAAAGATTATTAAATT